>CAIXKG010000044.1 GCA_903919985.1 uncultured Opitutia bacterium
ACCATGATGTGTTTCACCTTCAAAACATCCACGGCGAATTGAATCACACTCAGGCAATTCAGATCCGTGTGCACGACGACGTTCGCGATATTGCGGTGCACGAAGACCTCGCCGGGCAAAAGGCCGATAATTTCGTTGGCGGGAACCCGGCTGTCGGAGCAACCGATCCATAGATGCTCGGGGCTTTGCTGGCGGGAAAGTTTATGAAAAAAATCCGGGTCGCGCTGCTTGATTGCTTCGGCCCAGGCGCGATTCTGCGCGAAGAGATGAGGCAGAGTTTCCATACGAGCGACCATCGTCTGGGCAGGTCTCCGGTTGTCCACCTCGGAATCAGGCGGAAACCTGGGGGCGCCGACGCCCTCGTCCGCCTCGAAAATGCGGACGGGGGCGTCCGCGCTCCCAAAAAATCAAACCACGCGCGCCCAGAGCACCTTGAGATAACGGCTCTCAAGGCAGTTCGAATAAACTGGATGATCCACGCCCGGACCGGTGCGGTCAAAAAATTGCAGCCGGCGGTTCAACCGGTGCGCGGCCTTGATGACGTGCGCCTCGAAATCCTCGAGCGACAAAAGTCCCGAGCAGGAACACGTCACAAATATCCCGCCCGTCTTCACCAGCGAAATGGACAATAAATTCAGGTCCTCGTATTTCTGCCGACCTTCCCAGTTGCCGGCCGCGTCGCGCGTGAAAATAAATTTCGGCGGATCAAGGACCACGACGTCCCATTTCTCGCCGTTCTGCTGCATCTGGCGCGCGTAGGCGAAGGCATCGGCGTGCACGAACTTCAGCCGCGCCTGATTCAAGTTGGCGTTGCGCTTCGCCTGCGCGAGAGCGACTTCATCGAGATCCACGCTCGTCACGTCCGCGGCGCCGCCTGTGATTTTTGCGTTAAGCGAAAAACCACCGGTGTAACAGCAGAGGTCCAACACGCGTGCATCCTTCGTGAAACGCGCAATGGCACGGCGGTTGTCGCGCTGGTCGCAGAAGAAACCCGTCTTGTGACCCTCGGCGAAATTCACCTCGTAGCGCACGCCGTGCTCGCGGATTTTCACCGTGTCCGGGGCGGCCGCGTTCGTCTCGTTGAACGTCGACGGCTTGATTCCCTCAAGACTGCCGAGGTCGTGGTCGACGTGCACGCGGGCAAATTTCGTGCCGGCCAGTTCATGGAGGAGAGGAAACCATTTCGCCAAACGCTGCGCGATCCCCAGCGAATAAATTTCGCAGAGTAGCGTGTCGCCGTAGCGATCGATCGTCAGGCCGCTGAGGCCGTCGCCATCGGAATTGATCAACCGGTAGGCGTCGGTCGTCTCGTCGAGCTTGAACAACGTGCGGCGCAACTCCACCGCGCGCCGGATGGCCGTTTCGAAATAGGCCTCGGTAACGGGCTCGGTCGAATGACACACGACGCGGAGCGGAATCTTGGCGCGCGGATTGAAAAGGCCGCCGCCGGTGAGATTGCCGTTCTTGTCGTAGACGTTGACGAAATCGCCGGGGCGGGCGTCGGACGAAACCTGCCCAAGCAGCCGCGGAAAAATGGCCGGTTGAAACGTGAAGTATTTCAACTGCGCCCAGGGCTTGGGCCAGGCCGAGCGGTCTATGACCGGCCGCGGTGCCTTGGCTGGTTTTTCCTCAGGCGGGAAATCATCATCGATCATCGGCCCAATTGGGGAGGGCTCTTCCTTCGTGGGCAAATTTTATTCGTTTTTGAATCCAAAAGCCCGGCCCCGGAAACTCACGGTCGAACTATAAACCTGAACTTCCGGCCTGCTGTTGTGCGGGCTGTCCTCGCGGCCTTGGGCCATGCGGGGCTGGCCTGGCGCGATCCACTCTTGGGTTACGCGCTGATGGTGACCGCGCCCGCGCTGATGTTCGCCTTTCGCGAGGAATTGCGCGGGGCATTGCTGGAGTGAGGCGCGCGAGCTAGTTTTTCCATCCGAGACGCGTCGCCTCGGCGAAATGAAACGCGGACTCCTCAGTGCGGCCCGTCTGGCGCAGCGCACGGGCGAGATTGAAATGCGCCTCCGCAAAATCGGGCGCGAGTCCCACGGCCGCGCGATAGTGAATGATCGCATCGTCGAACCGGCCGTCGAGGTCGAGGGTGCGGCCAAAGGCGTTTTGGATATCCGGCCGTTCCGGAGCCAGGTGCGCGGCCCGGGCGAAATGCGGCAACGCCTCGGTGAAGCGGTTGGCCAGCGCGAGGCCGATGGCCCAGTTGAATTCGGCCTCCGGATAAGCGGGGCGCAGACGGACCGCGGTGGCAAAATGCCGCAGCGCCTCAGCGGAGTTGCCCTGCTGCGCGAAGGTCAGGCCCAAATTAAGATGGGCCTCGGGATATTCCTCCTTCAGCCGGAGAGCGACCTTCAGGGACGCTTCCGCTTCGACGAAACGTCCGGCACTCAGGAGCGCCAGGCCAAGATTGTTGTAGGCAAAAACGTAGTCCGGGCGGAGCCGCAAGGCGCGTTCCAAGTGCGGAATCGCCGCGTCAAAATCACCCCTGCGGATGTGGGCGAATCCGAGATTGTTTTCGATCTCGGCCGACTCCGGCCGCAGCCGCTGGGCTGCCTCATAGTGCGGCAACGCCTCGGCCACGCGCCCGGTGGCCGCGAGTGCGTTGGCGAGATTGTTGTGCGCGAGCCACGCGTTGGGATTCTTCGCGAGCGTCGCTTCGTAAAGCGTCGTTGGATCGCGATACGTGGCGCACTGTCGCCACGTCAAAACGGCCAGCGTCGCAAGCAAACCGAGCGTAAGTGCCGAGGCCGGCAGCCGCGGCCAACGTGCCAGGCGCCCTTCCAAGCCCGCGCCAGCCAGAGCGAACAAACCGAGGCTCGCGAGGTATTGAAAATGATCCGCTACAAAAGAGTAGAGGAACGGAAAAACGTTTACGAAACCGAGCGCAGGCAAAAGCGACCCTGCAAAAAAAAGCGCGGCCGCGACCGGTCCGCGATGTCGCCGCCAGCGCCAGCCGGCCAGCACGACCAAAAGAATTCCCCACGGGAACAGATATTGCCACGCCGCTCCGGCATCGATCGTCCACCGCGGGTAAATAAAAATCAGATCCGCCGGGTAAACGAGTTTGCCGGCATAAAACCAAACGGCGCGACTGGCGAGCAGCACGCGCTGCACGAGACCGAGCGCGAGTTCGTTGTGCTCCGCACCGACGATCGCGTGCTCGACCCACGCAGTCAGCACGGCCGCGATGACGGCGAGTGCGAACCACGGCGCGAGGGGCGCGACGTCCCGACGCAAATCCACCCGACCGCGCTGCCACCAGAAGACCACCAGGAGCGCGGCGGGCAGCGTGCCCGTGACCGTCTTGGTGCCCAACGCGAGGAAGAAGAGTACGCTCGCAACGATGTAGTGAGCCGGGCGCCGGCTGCGGTCGAAGCGCAGGTAAGCCAGCGCCGCGAGCAGATAAAAAACGGTGGAGAGCGTGTTCTTTTGCTCTGAAATCCACGCCACCGATTCGACGCACACCGGATGCAGCGCGAATAGCAGCGCCGCTAACCAGGCCCCGGGCACACTCAACCGGCGGAGCACGCTGGCGAACAGGCATGCGCCGGTCGCGTGCAGCAGCACATTCAAAAAATGATACCCGGCGGCCGCATCCCCGAACACAAAATGCTCGAGCCAGAAGGCGGAATGCAGCACGGGATAATATTGCTGCGTCGCACCCAGTTCGAACCAGATGCGCACGAGGCCGCCGAGCGATCGCAACTCGGGCCGGGTAAGATGTCCGTCGTCGTCCCAAATGAAAGCGCCGCCCAGTGCCGGCCAGTAGGCCGCAACGGCGACGACACAGAGCGCCCCACCCAGCCACCACGATGAGCCGCTAAATAGGGTCGGGCCGGGCGCGGCCGTCGCGTGGTGCGGAAACGGCTTATTCTTTGGCGCGTGCTTCATCGATGGACCGACGTTGAGCGTTCAGGGAACCGGCCGGCGCCACGTTTTCCTGCTTTTTGATTTCAAGAAGAAGGCCGGTCGAAAATTTCGGCCGGCCTTCGCGAATCAGAGCGGACGCGGGAGTCTCCGCTTCCAACAATTTAGGCGACGCGCTCGACGACCAGCGGCGGGGGCGTCGGACGTTTCGGCGCGAGCCGGTAGGCATTCTTGAAGTGATCGAGCGCCTGCTCGAGCTTCGCCTCGTCGTTGTAGTGAATCATCATGAGCGGCTCGCCCTGCTTCACCTGCGTGCCGACCTTGCGGATTTCGGAAACGCCCACCGAATAGTCGATCTTGTCGCCACTGGCGTTCTTGCCCGCGCCGAGGAGATGCACGCCGTGCGCGATCATGGCCGCGTTGATGGTGTGAACGTAGCCGCGCTTCGGAGCGGGCAGTTTGCGGATGTGCTTCGCCTGCGGAAATTTTTCCGGATGGTCGATGTACGACGTGTCGCCGCCCTGCGCCTTGATGAGGTCCTTGAATTTTTCGAGGGCTGAGCCGTCGGTGAGATGACGTTGCACCGTCTGCTTCGCGGAGAGCGTGGAGCCCGCGACGCCCGCGAGGCGGACAATCTCCATGCCGAGCTTCAGGACGAGTTCCTTCATGTCGGCCGGACCTTCGCCCTTGAGGAGTTGGATCGCCTCCTTAATTTCCAAGGAGGTGCCGACGGTGTCGCCGAGCGGCTGGTTCATGTCGGTGACGAGCGCGACGCAGCGGCGCTTCATCGAGCGACCTACGCGCGTCATCGAGCGGGCGAGTTGCTTGGCCTGCTCGACATCTTTGATGAAAGAACCGTTGCCCCATTTCACGTCGATCACGAGGCCTTCGGAGCCCTCGGCGAGTTTCTTGGAGAGTACGCTACCGGTGATGAGCGGGAGGCTGGGAATGGTACCGGTCTCCTTGCGCAACGCGTAAAGTTTTGCGTCGGCCGGGGCGAGTTCGGGACTTTGGGAGACGATTGCACCGCCAATTTTGGCGAGCTGGGCTACGAACTGCTCGTTGCTGAGGTGGCTCTTGAAGCCGGGGACCGACGAAAGTTTTTCGAGCGTGTTGATCACGTAATCGTGCTCTACGCCGCACATCATTGGGACGACAACGCCGGCGGCCATCGCGAGCGGAACGAGGACGAGGGAGGTTTTATCGCCGACGCCGCCCGTGGAGTATTTGTCGATCTTCGGCTTCGCGATGAGCGAGAGGTCGATTACTTCGCCGGAAAGCATCATTTCCTCGGTCAAGTCGGCCGTCTCCTGGGCGGACATACCGGAAAAGTAGATCGCCATCGCCAGGGCCGCCAGCTGGTGCTGGGGCATCTCGCCATCGAGCGTGCTATCAATGATGTAGCGAATCTCCTCTTGGGTGAACTCGCCGCCGTCGCGTTTCTTTTCGATGAGAAACTCAAACGTGGGCTTGATGAAACGACGGGACGGGATGTTTCGTTTACTGGTCATGTGAAGTCGATAATGAGGGAAGAACTCCCCGCAGCCGGGAAAAGTTTGCGACCAAAACACACCCCAAGGTGAAGTCGAGCCTGAACTCGTGCCGGACGGCAGTCGTGCGCCGGTTTTTGTCGGCGTAGCCCCCTCACCCTGCTTCCACGTGAAAGCATCTGCGGCGGCGCAGCGGGATGAGGGCGCAACCGGCCTCCATTTCGATCCTCTCGCCATGACAATCGCCACCCCACCGCGCGCCACGCCGGCCCGCGAGCAACTCCGCGCTTGCGCGTTCACCCCGGGCCTTCGTGTAGTGCTCCGATGCCCGTCGCGTTCGCCATCGCCGAAGAACTCAACACCAAGCTCATCGCCGCGGCCGCCACGGCCGGCTTGGAGGCCAACGCCTTCGCGCCCGAAATGCGCACGGCCGATCCGCAGCACGGCGACTTTCAGGCCAACGGCGCGCTGGGCTACGCCAAGGCTCGCAAACTCAATCCCCGCACCATTGCAGAAAAACTGATCGCGGCCCTGCCGCCTGCCGCCAGCGAGCACTTCGACGTGTCGATCGCGGGGCCGGGTTTCATCAATTTCAAACTCAAGCCCGCCACGCTGCTCGGCTGGCTTCAAACCTACGACTCCGTGGAGCATTTGAAGTCGGGCGCCTCCCATTTTTACGGCGGCTACCGGCACGTCGTCGACTTCAGCTCACCTAACACGGCCAAACAGCTCCACGTCGGGCACATTCGCGGCATGGTGATCGGCGAGGCGATCAGCCGGTTACTCGCCTTCTGCGGGGCCGAGGTCGTTCGCGACAATCACATCGGCGACTGGGGCACGCAATTCGGCAAACTCATCTGGGGCTACAAGCATCTCCGCAACGACGCTGCGCTCGCCAGCGATCCACTGGAAGAACTCGAACGCATTTACAAAGCAGCCGACGCCGCCACCAAGGAAAATCCCGCGACCCTCGACGCCGCCCGCGCCGAACTCGTGCAACTCCAGAACGGTGACGCCGAAAACCGGGCGCTCTGGCACAGTATCAACCTCATCAGCGCCGGCGCCTTCGATAAAATCTACCGTCAGCTGGACATACGCTTCGACCACCAGCTCGGTGAAAGTTTTTATAACGAAAAACTCCAGCGCGTCTACGACGAGCTCCGGGAAGCCGGACTCGCCGAGGAATCCCAGGGCGCGCTCGTGGTCTTTCACCCCGAGCATCCGCGCTTCAAAACGCAGCCGTTCATCATTCGTAAATCCGACGGCGCCTCCAACTACGCGTCGACCGATCTCGCGACGATGCTCTACCGCATCGAGCATTTCAAAGCGCATTCAATCGTGATCCTGACCGATGCGCGTCAGAGCGACCATTTCGAACAGCTTTGGCTGACCACGAAAAAATGGTTCGAGAAAAAAGGCTACCGTCTGCCGCGCTTCGAACACGTCATGTTCGGCTCAATCCTCGGCGAGGACGGCAAGGCCATCAAAACGCGCTCGGGCGATCCGATCAAATTGAAGGCCTTGCTCGACGAGGCCGAGGAGCGCGCGTTCCAGCTTGTCACTGAAAAATCCCGCGAGCTGTCCGAACCCGAGCGCCGAGACATCGCCAACGCCGTCGGCATCGGCGCGGTCCGCTACGCCGACCTCGCGCAAAATCGCAGCAGCGATTACGTTTTCACGTGGGACAAGGTGCTCTCGTTCGAGGGCAACACCGCGCCTTATCTGCTCTACGCCGTGGCCCGCATTCACTCGATTTTCCGCAAGCTCGGTCAGGACGCCTACGACCCCGGCGTCACCACTGGCGCCACGGCACCGGAGACCGCCGCCGAGATCGCGCTCGCGCGAAAACTCGTCGGTTTCGCGAGCACCCTCAGCCAGACCACCGCGCAACTCCGGCCCAGCTACCTGTGCACCTATCTTTATGAGCTGGCCGGTGAATTCAGCAGTTTCTACACGGCGGACAAAGTGATCGTCGACGATCCCGCCATCCGCGCCCGCCGGCTTTTGCTGTGCGCCCGCACCCTGCTCGTGCTCGAGACCGGCCTGCGACTGCTCGGCCTGCGCACGCTGACGCGGATGTGACCCGGCCAAAGGAAGAAATTCGAATGACGAATTTTCCGCCTCGGTTCAAAAGGCGGCATTTGAAATCTGAATTTACAATCTGAGGTCCGTCACTCTCCGCCGCCCGACAAAACTCTTGCTGCTGTCCCTCCGCTCGCGCCAACTCCCGGCGCATGCAGTCGCAGGAATTTTATATCCGCCAGGCTACGGAAACCGACGCGCGGGGGCCCTATAACTTGGAGCAACTGATATCGCTGGCCGAGACGGGATTTGTGACCCCTGAGACGCTATATTACGACACGATCAGCGAGTGCTGGGCGGTCATCGACGACACGCCAGACATGAAAACCGCGATTTTTCCAGAGGCGACAAAGCTCAACCGCGAATCGCACACCATGCGGCTTCCGATCAGCGCGGGCGACATGCACGCCGCAGCCGCAGGTCGCACCGACGACGCCAAGGACAAAGCCAGCATCGAAATCGAGGCCTCGCGAGCCGCGGCCATCGGCCGTTGGGCCGTGGTGCTGATGTTAGTCCTCAGCGCCGCCGGTGAAGCGCGGCCGGCCGTCGATGCCATCAGGTCGATGAACCCCGCCAAGCTGATGGGCTTTCCCCTCGCCGCCTTGGGTGCCGTGGACCTCCTGCTGGCCATCCTGATCGGTTTGGGCAATGTGAGTCTTTACCCGTTCATCCGGTTCCGCGCCGCGCTCGGCCTCGGTCTTTTCGGTATCATCTTTTATTTGCACGGGGCGCATCTGTCGCTGCTCGCCATGCTCGTGGGCAGCGCGGGACTGTATTTTTGTACCGTGAGCGTGAACCTGTGGCCCGCGATCATTTCCGCCTTCGTCGGCGTCGCCGGTATCAGCTGTGTCGCATGGCGCCTGTCGTCGCAGTGAGGGTCTGTTAACGCGATGTCCCAGACCTCCAAGACCTCTTCGCTCAAGGAGAGACTCGAACATTTCTGGCATAAGGAAATTTGGGCGACCGTTCACCTGAAGGACAATTCGCCGAAGGGTTGGGGCTACGCTGCGCTCCGGGTGATGTCGATCACGTCGACCGTTTTCGTCGAGACCAAGGCCGCCAGCCGCGCCGCCGCGTTGAGTTTCAGCTCCCTTCTCGGACTAGGGCCGCTCGTGGCGCTCACCGTGCTCATCGCGGGTTTCGCGCTGGACAAAAACGATCCGCATCTCGCCGCGAATACGCTCAGCCGGGTGATTTATTTCGTCGCTCCGCAAGTCGGCCAATACAGCAAAATCGCTCCAACCGCGACGCCGCCCGCAGACGGGTCCGCCTCCACTCGGAACCAGCCGGCCCAACCCCGACCGGCCGCTCCGGCCACAGTCACGCGTGACGGCGCCAACGCCCCCGCCCTGATCGACCGGGAGGCCACGGGTCCGGACATGGCACTTAATCCCCAGCTCGTGGAAATGATGGATAATTTCATCAACCAAGGGCGATCAGGGTCCGCCGGCGCGGTCGGTTTCTTCGGCCTGGTGATCATCGTGTTGATGCTCTTCAAAACCGTCGAAGACACGTTCAACGAAATCTGGGGAGTGCGCAGCGGGCGCTCGGTGCTGATGCGTATCGTCTATTATTGGACGATTCTCACGCTGGGCGCGGTCCTGTTCTTCGCGTCATTCACGCTCCTCAGCGTCGGCGCGTTGATCACTGTTTTCGACAAAACCGTGGGATCCCATCTGCCGTTTTCAGACGGGATCAACGTTATCCTCCAATGGTCGGTCCCGGCGTTCTCGTTCGCGCTGCTCGTGATGCTATTGACCGTGTTTTACCGGGTGATTCCCAACACGCGGGTTTTCTGGCGGGCGGCGCTGATCGGGGCCATCGTCGTCGCCTTTCTGCTGAGCTTGAACCAGTTTTTGGCGTTCCTTTACGTGCGCCGGGTTTTACAGACGCAGAGCCTTTATGGTTCGCTGGGGTTCCCACTGGTCATGATGTTCGGCCTCTATATTTTTTGGCTATATGTCCTGGTCGGCGGACAAATCAGTTACGCCGTGCAGAACG
>CAIXKG010000045.1 GCA_903919985.1 uncultured Opitutia bacterium
CTGCCTGCCGCGTTCGGCGTCCTCGTTTCGGCAGGCAGGGACGCCTGCCGCTACGTCGTTAGTGGCTACGCCTTTGGAAATACCGCTCTAGAAGCTACCGGCCGTTGGGGACTGGATGCGTTTCGCGCCCATTACACAGGCTCGGGCTCCACCATGAGCGGCGAGTATCCCGTCAAAGTCTTGTGCGCGACGCTCGAGGTCTCGCGCAGCGGTTTCTCTTCCAGTCACGCGAGGCTTCAGCCGAGCGTTTCACCGGACGCCTGCGCCGCCAGTGCCGCGCGATAACGATCCTTTTTACTCGGGCGCCGGCCCTTGATGCCGCCGGTCGATGGGGCGAGCGGCGCGGGTTGCAGGCCGAATTCATCGGGCTCAAAACCTTCGATCCGTTCCCGCGGCAGCGAAAATTTGTTTCGCTTCTCAATCAGTTGAAAATGCGCGTGCGTCTCCGCGCTGATAAAATTCACCGCGACGCCGGGCTCACCGGCACGGCCCGTGCGACCGATGCGATGCGTGTAATCCGCCGCCGAGCGCGGCAGGTCGAAATTTACCACGACCGGCAGACTTGCGATATCGAGGCCGCGCGCCGCGAGGTCCGTCGCCACCAAAACCTGTAATTCCGATCGTTTGAAATCAGCGAGCGTCTGTGTGCGCGCGCCCTGACTCAGTTCGCCGTGCAACGCCGCCGCCTTCAGTCCGGCCCGGCGTAATTTATCGGCCACGTGTTCCGTCGCATATTTCGTCGCGACAAAAACCAGGACCCGCGTCCAGACGCGCGTTTCAATCAAGTGCCGGAGAAGTTGGGTGCGACGCGGCGCGTCTACTTCGATGGCGTGCTGCTCGATGTCGGCCGGCGATTCAGTCTGATCGGTAACGGCCATTCGCACCGGCTCGCGCAACAACTCCTGCGCGAGCGTCTCGACCGCCGGCGGAAACGTCGCGGAAAACAACAGCGTTTGTCGCGCCGCCGGCAAAAGCGCCACGATCCGCGCCAGCTCAGCGGCGAAACCCAGCGCCAGCAAACGATCCGCTTCGTCGAGCACGAGCGTCGCCACCGCTGCGAGCGAGACCGCGTGATGTTCAACGAGGTCGAGGAGACGTCCGGGCGTCGCAACGATGATATCTGCGCCGCCCCCCAGCGCCATCATCTGCGGGTTGATCGATACGCCGCCGTAAACGACGAGCGTCTTGATCGGCTCCGGGAGAAACCGACCGTAACGGCGGATCGACTCGCCAATCTGCGCCGCGAGTTCACGCGTGGGCACGAGAATCAGCGCCCGCACAAAGCGTCCGGGCTCGCGACGACTCAGAGCAAGCCGTTGCAAAAGCGGCAGGGCAAACGCGGCGGTTTTACCCGAGCCAGTCTGGGCCGACGCCCAAACGTCCGCTCCGCGCAATACCGCCGGAATCGCCGCGACCTGAATGGGCGTGGGCACGGTGTAGCCTTTTTCAGCGATGGCCCGCAGGAGCGGCACGGAAAGTTTCAGCGAAGTGAACGACATGTGAGGAGAAGCCCGCGGACCCAACGAGCGCAGTCGTGGATTCCCGGAAAAGTCCCTGAGGATAATTACACTAGGCTCACCACGATCGTATAGAGCCCGACCGTAACGCGATCGCCGACGGCGAGCTGCTTGCGCTTGCGGGTTTCAATGGCGCCGTTCAGCCGCACGCCCCGCTCGGCGATCAACTGTTTCGCCTGGCCGCCGCTCTCCGCGAGCCCGCCGAATTTAATGAACGCGCACAGCTCGATCGGCACCTCGCGCACGACCACGACACGCGTGGTCGGAGAGCTCTTGGTAATCATGACGACACCCCAGCGCCTCCTTAAAAACGTGTCGAACTTTCTGTGCGGGACGCCAACTGCACCGCGGCACGCGAGTGGAGCGGATGTCACCTATTAAGTGACATTCAAAACGGGGTGAGATAGGCCCACCCCGCCCCATCCGTCCGCCTCTCCACGAGGGGATTTTTGCTCTGCGACACCTCCCACAAGGAGGCGAACCAAAGCAGCGGAGCATCGCTGCTTTGGGAATTCCAGATCGTTCGTTTAATTCCGCGCCCAGGGAAACGTGATCGTCGGCGCGTTCGCGTAGCGGTGCGTCGTCAAGGCGAGGCGGGCTCCGGCTCCGGGCGCCAGTTGCACCGTGAAATCGCGCGCGCCGAGCGGCAGGGTTTTCCCGTTCAGCTCGACCGATTCAAACTGGTGCTCTCCATACGCGCCGCCTTGGACCACGACGGTCCGCGCGGTCGTGGCGTTGAGATTTACCAGCGTTACGACGGTGCGCGTATCCGTGATTTCTGAAACGAGCGCGCCCACATCCTCCGGCACGCCGGCGCGTTGGCGCACGGGATCGAAATAACGGAGACGTGCGTTCAACAAACCGCCGTCGACGCCCGGGGGCAGTCCACCGAGCATGAGCTGCACAAGCGAAGCGGTGGCCGCGGGATTCAGGTTGAGCTGATTGTCCGCGAGCCGTTTTTCGGGCAGGGTTTTGTCGGCGCGAATTGCTTCGATTTTACGCGGCAACGAATCGAGGTCGCGCTTCAAGGCCGTCTCGGGGAACGCCGCATCCTTGCCTTGCAGAAACGAGATCCAGCTGTTTTCGCCCACGCGCGAGAGATCGGCGGGTTTCATCGACCAATACCAGACGTCCATCACGCCCACGTTCCAAGGACGGCTTTGCCAACCGTACCAACCATCGGCGCCGTACATCGTCGGATATTCTTTGCGACCATCGACCGTACGCGCGTTCGAATTCACGGCGTCGATCATATCGCGCCAGGCATCCACGTATTTTTGATTACCCGTGACGAGTAGCGCATTGTGAAAGCCCACCAGCGCGCGCGGGATGCGGTTGCGGTTTTCGCGACGGCCGTTGACGGGATTCACGGGACTAAAGCCCCAGCCGTAGGCGTTGTTCCACCACTTGCCCTCAACGCCGCCGATTTTGCCATCGAGCGCGACATAGCTCGGGATGATGCCCTTGTTTTCTTTCATGCGGGCCAGCCAGGCGTCCATGTATTCAACGATCCACTGTTTATACTTCGCCTCGTTCTTCAGCAGGTAAGCATCGGTCGGGAGCGTCGTCGCAACGAGGTTGATGAAATGATCGCCGACCACATCGCCGTATTCCTGATAGTGCTGGAGAAATTGCTCGTAGGTGGTTTCACCATGCACGAGTCCAAAGCCCTTGGGGTCGAAGGGATCGCCGACCCAGTCGAGCGGGGTGGCCTTGCGCAATAGCGGTCCGCGGCTGCCGTTCATCATCGAGCGGATCAGTTTCAATTTCGGATCGTAGTTCGGCGCCTCGGGATCTTCCGCCATGTAGAAGCCGGCGAAACGGCGGGCGCGCTCCTGATAAATAGGCAGGTTCGGCACGGACATCCCCATGCGGTTAAAATTCTGCTCGCCCTCGCCGTGGTGCATCCAGTCGGACTGCGCGGAAAAATCCTTGTAGTACATGCCCTGTTTACCGGCGGGCACGTCGGTGGTTTTCGCCTCGGTGTACTGGCGGAGCATACCTTCCCAACCTTTGAGGTACATCGACATGATGTCGTCGCTCGCTCCAAGCGCGTGGAGTTCGGGCCAGCGGTTGAAATTTTCAAACGCGTCGTCCGGGCCGTCGTTCGCGCCCCAGCGCACGAAACATTTCAGGTAGCCGCGGTCGTCGTAGTATTTTTCAAAAAACTCCCGACAGGCCGGGACGTTTTCCGCCAGCAGGCGGCGCTCGAGTTTCGCCCACTCGGGCGCGGGCATGGGGGTATCGACGATGAGCGGAGAACGAGTGTCAGCCGCGACCGCGTAAGCGGCGAGAACGAAAAACAGGAGACGTTTCATGACAAAGCAGGGGGGTTAGGGACGCGGACTTAAATTTGCCGCACGCGGTTCGGGTGCAATCCATTTTAAGGCGGTGAATCTTTCGCTCACTAAAAAGCACACGGAATTCGGCCGTCTTCGGCCACCCATCCATGCAGCTGGGGGCGCGAGGGAAAGCGATACGAGGCGACCGACGATTCTTGCCGCATTTTGTGGCCAAACTCGGCCGTGGGGCCGGACAGTTGGAGGCCACGGGGAGAAGTGAAATCCTTCAGGAGAATTTACCTCGCACTTCAGGTTAGCAGTCGCATTTTTTCAGTGCCCCTTCGAGCTCCCGTCCGCCCTACGCCTTCCGCGTTGTCGTAATCACCATGCGCCGTCCGTTCGCCCTGCCCTTCGATATCCGCCGTCCACGGCGGTCCACTGCTTTGTTCGCTTTGCTCAGCTTGACGGGAGCATCCGGCGCCGCCGCAGCGGAAGCCACGGCGACCGCCACCAAGGTAATCGATCGCTACTGCATGGAGTGCCATGACGCGACGGCCAAAAAAGGCGGGCTCGTCCTGGAGTCGCTCGATCTCACCTCGTCCGGGACCGACGCAAAAATCCGCGAGCAGGTCCTGCGCAAGCTTGCGCATCGCCAAATGCCCCCGCTTGGGGAAGCCCGCCCCGACGAGGCCACGTACCACGCTCTCGTGGCGCAAATCGAATCGACGCTCGATCGCGACGCTGCGACTCGCCCGAATCCGGGGCGCACCGATACGTTTCGGCGTCTCACGCGCACGGAGTATCAAAACGCGATCCGCGACCTGCTGGCACTCGACATCGACGCCACCGTGCTCCTGCCCAACGACGAACCGAGCCACGGCTTCGACAACGTCACGGTCGGAAATCTGTCGCCCACCCTGCTCGACCGCTACGTTTCCGCCGCGCAGAAAATCGCCCGCCTCGCCGTCGGCGCGCCGCGCAAGACACCCGCGGGCGACACGTTTCGTGTCCCACCTGATGTCACGCAGGAAGAACACGTCGAGGGCCTGCCCATCGGCACGCGCGGCGGCGCCCAGTTTCCCTACGTTTTCCCGCAGGACGGCAGCTACGAACTGCAGGTGCGCCTTGCGCGCGACCGCAACGAGCAGGTCGAAGGCCTGAAGAAACCGCACGAAGTCGAAGTGCTCATCGATCGCGAGCGCGTGGGACTCTTCACCGTCAAACCGCCCGGCGCCGACAAGAATGCCGAGGGCGTCGACGCCCACCTGAAGTTTCGCGTAACGGTGAAAGCAGGGCCACGCGAGGTGGCCGTCACGTTTCCCAAAAATCCCACGGATCTTCTCGAGACGGAGCGCCAGCCATTCATTGCGCGCTTCAACATGCACCGGCATCCGCGCACGGCGCCGGCGCTCTATCAGCTTTCGATCACAGGGCCTTTCGATGCCACGGGGCCGGGTGACACGCCGAGCCGCCGTCTGATCTTTGGCGTCGCCGCGAGCGGAGGGGCGGTTGCCCAAAATGCGGCCCTCGTCAAAGCGTCGTCGGCCTCTGAAACGGAGGCTCGCGCCCGCCAGATTCTGACGCCGATCCTGCGTCGCGCTTATCGGCGGCCCGTCACGGACGAAGACCTCCGCAAGCCCATGCAGTTTTTCCACGAAGGCGAGGCCGAGGGCGCAGGCTTCGACGCCGGCATCGAAAACGCGCTCAGCGCCATCCTGGTGAGCCCGCACTTTCTGATCCGGGTCGAACAGGATCCCGCGGGCGTCGCTCCGGGCACACCGTATCGCGTGAGCGGCCTCGAACTCGCGTCGCGACTTTCCTTTTTTCTCTGGAGCAGCCTGCCGGACGACGCGTTGATCGAGGCCGCGGTGCGGGGCGATCTGCAGCAACCGAAACTTTTGGAACAGCAAGTCCGCCGTATGCTGGCCGATGAGCGCGCGCGCAGCTTGGTGACCAACTTCGCGAGTCAGTGGCTCCAGTTGCGCAAACTCGATTCCATCATTCCCGATCTTCGCCTCTTCCCCAATTTCGACGACAACCTGCGCCAGTCGCTGCGGCAGGAAACCGAGTTTTTCATCGAAAATATCATGCGCGAGGATCGCAGCATCACCGAGCTGCTGAGCGCCGACTATACGTTCGTCAACGAGCGCCTCGCGAAACACTACGGCATTCCGAATATCTACGGCAGTCGCTTCCGCCGCGTTTCGTTCGCGGACGACCCCAAGCGCGAGCGCGGCGGCCTGCTGCGGCAGGGCAGCGTTCTCACTGTCACCTCGTACGCCACGCGCACCTCGCCGGTGATTCGCGGTCACTGGATTCTCTCGACGCTCGCTGGCGAACCGCCGCCGCCCCCGCCGCCCAACGTGCCCGCGCTCGACGACAACACTGTCTCGGCGTCGCTGCCGATGCGCGCACGCCTCGCGGCTCACAGGGCAAATCCCACGTGCGCGAGTTGTCACGACGTCATGGATCCCGTCGGTTTTGCCTTGGAAAATTTCGACGCCGTCGGCCGCTGGCGCACCGCGGAAGACCACAAACCCGTCGACGCCTCGGGCGGCCTGCCCGACGGCAGCACGTTCACCGGCGTGGCGGCTCTAGAGCGCGGATTACTCCAACGGCCGGAACTGTTTGCCGGCACGCTCAGCGAAAAACTGCTCACCTTCGCGCTTGGTCGCGGCGTCGAATCGTACGACGCGCCAGCCGTCCGCGAAATTGTACGGCGCGCCCAGCCCGACAACTATCGCTTCTCCTCGATGATTCTCGGCGTCGTCAACAGCACTCCGTTTCAAATGAGGAAAGCGCCATGACGGACCAGGCATTGGCCACGCCAAGGCACAAAAATTGTCGAGTGAGATTGGGCGTCTCCATTGCGCTTATAGGCGCGCGGGCGAGCCGGTCTAAACCCAACCGACCCTTTGTGGCTTTTCGCGGCCA
>CAIXKG010000046.1 GCA_903919985.1 uncultured Opitutia bacterium
ACCTCCACGCGCACGTGAACATCATTCCCTACAACACCGTCGAAGGCCTCCCGTGGAAACGCCCGAGCGTGCACGTCCAAGAAGGGTTTGCCGATGTGCTGCGCGCCGCCCGCGTGCCCGTCACGCTGCGCCGCGAAAAAGGCCACGACATCGCCGCCGCCTGCGGCCAGCTGCGCCTCAAGACCGAAAAAGACCGCGAGCTCGCCCAAGCCTAAGCGCATGAGCACCGCCGCTGCGTCTCCCGCCGCGCCCTCGGCCCGCCCCACGGCGCTGCGCATCCTCTTCGCGATCAGCGCAGGGCACCTGCTCAACGACACCATTCAGTCGTTGCTCCCTGCGCTTTATCCGCTGCTGAAAGAATCGCTGCACCTCAGCTTCGCCCAGATCGGCCTCATCACGCTCGCGTTTCAACTCACCGCCTCGCTCTTGCAACCGGTCGTCGGCCTCGTCACCGACCGCCACCCGCAGCCTTACTCGCTCGCCACGGGCATGGGGTTCACGCTGGTCGGGTTGGTGTTGCTCGCGTTTGCCCGTAGCTTCCCGGCGGTTCTCATCGCCGGCGCGCTCGTCGGACTAGGCTCTTCCATTTTTCACCCCGAAGCTTCGCGGGTCGCACGCATGGCTTCCGGGGGTCGCCACGGCTTCGCGCAATCGCTTTTCCAAGTCGGCGGAAACGCCGGCAGCGCCCTCGGCCCGCTCCTCGCAGCGCTTTTCGTCGCCCACCACGCCCAATCGCGCGTCGCCTGGTTCGTGGTCGTACCGATCATCGGCTTCGGCCTGCTCACGCGCGTCGGACATTGGTACAAAGCCCAACTCAGTGCGCACCACGCCGCCGCGCGCCGCGCCGCACCGACCGCGTCCTTGCCGCGCGGAAAAGTGATCACCGCCATCGCGATTCTCGCCGTGCTGATTTTCTCAAAATATTTCTACATGGCCTGCCTCGGCAGCTATTACACGTTTTACCTGATTGAGAAATTTCACGTCTCGATCCAGCAGTCGCAGTTTCTGCTTTTTCTTTTTCTCGGAGCCGTCGCCGCCGGTACGATCATCGGCGGCCCAGTCGGTGACCGCATCGGCCGCAAAGCCGTGATCTGGGTCTCCATCCTCGGCGTCGCGCCGTTCACGTTGCTACTGCCGTACGCCAATTTATTTTGGACCGCCGCGCTCACTGTGGTTATCGGTCTTGTGCTGGCTTCGGCGTTTTCGGCGATTCTAGTTTATGCCCAAGAACTGATTCCGAGTCGTGTTGGGCTCATTTCGGGTATCTTTTTCGGATTCGCTTTTGGTATGGGCGGTATCGGTTCGGCGGCGCTCGGTCGGCTCGCCGATTTACGCGGCATCGACTATGTGTTTCACGTCTGCTCGTTTCTGCCGCTGCTGGGATTATTGACCGCGTTTCTGCCCGACCCGCGCCGAAACGCCGTCGCGGCCTGACGCAATTTTTTGCATCGGTTTTCGAAGCGCACTTCGCTTCCTCAAAACCCCACGTCATCCCATGATCGAGTTCACAGACCTCGTCAAAACCCGTGGCACCAAGCGCGCCTTCCAGATCGCCGAATATTCGTTCACGAGCCTCCCGCAAAAATCCGCCGATCTGTTTGAAGCCGCCCCACCAACGCCTTCCGCCGTCAAACCCAAGACAAAAAACTAGATCCTTTACACGTATCAACACTTGCCTATGTGTTGATATGTTATGTCAAACGAGCCCAAGAGCCCCGCGCCCGCCTCCGTACCTGCCGCATCGGCAGATCGCCCGATTTCCGAGCTCTTTGCCCTTGGCCGGCCGTTGCGCTCTCTGGAGTTTTTCCCGCCCAAAGACGACGCGGGCGTCGAAGCGCTCCGCGCCACCGCCACCGCGCTGAAGCGCATGAACCCCGACTTCGTGTCGGTCACCTACGGCGCCGGCGGCACGACCCGCGACCGCACCGCGCAAGTCTGCGATTTTCTCAAGCGCGATTTCGGCTTCACCGTCATGCCGCACCTCACGTGCGTCGGCCACTCGCGCGAAGAACTTTCCACGGTGGCCGACCGCATTCACGCCAGCGGCTTCCGCAACATCATGACGCTCCGCGGCGATCCGCCCAAGGGCGAAACTTCGTTCACGCCATATAAAGACGGCCTCCGCTACGCGAGTGACCTCGTCGAACTCCTTAAATCGCGGCACAGCGATTTCTGTCTCGGCGTCGGCGGTTATCCCGAGAAACACCCCGAAGCCCCCTCGCTCGAAATCGACCTCGCCCACCTCAAGCGCAAAGTCGACGCCGGCGCCGCCTTCATCACGACGCAGCTGTTTTTCGACAACTCTATCTACTACCGCTTCGTCGAAAAATGCCGCGCCGCCGGGATCAACGTTCCGATCGTTCCCGGTATCATGCCCGTGCTCTCGCTGAAACAAATCCAGCGGTTCACCGCGATGTGCGGCACCACCTTGCCGCAGAAACTCATCACCCGCCTCGAAGTCGCCGCCGAAAACACTGATGTCGTTGAAACGATCGGCATCGACTGGGCGCTCACCCAGATCCGCGACCTCCTCGCCCAAGGCGCCCCCGGCTAC
>CAIXKG010000047.1 GCA_903919985.1 uncultured Opitutia bacterium
AGCTCGGAAAGAAATTTGCCTTGGCGAGGCCGATCTGGGCGTTGGCGGCGGCTAGCCGGTACTCGGATTCGGCGACGTCAGGACGGCGCGCGAGCAAATTGACCGGTAGGCCCGCTGGAACCGCGGGCAGCACGAGGGCAGCGTTGGCCCGGGTGAACGAATAATCGGAGGGCGCGCGTCCCAACAAAAGAGCGATCGCGTGCTCTTGTTTGGCACGGGAGCGGCGGACATCAATCAGTTGGTTCGTCGCCGAATTAACCTGCGTCTTGGCCTGCAAGAGATCGGTCGGCAGGGCGAGACCGGCCTTGTACTTCGTGTCCGTGAGCTCGAGTTGCTTGCGATAAAGTTGCAACGCTTCCTCCAGCAGCGCGACCTGCCGGTCGGAGAGGCGAATCGTGAAGTACGCCTGCACCACTTCGGCCACCGCGCTCTGACGGACGAACTCCAGATCGGCGACGGAGGCGGCCTCGGAGTTTTTATAAACTTCATACTGACGGCGCAGCCGACCCCAGACGTCGATTTCGTAGTTCAGCGTAAGCGGCAGCGAAAACTGATTCGATACTCCGTTCGCGTTGCCCGAGCGACGGCTCGAGGCGCCGAGGTTGAGGTCCGGCGCGAAATTTCCGAGCGCAGCTCGGCGGCTCTCACGAGCCTGATCTACGCGTGCCATGGCGGCGCGGATATCGAGATTGGCCGCGACGGTATCGTCCGCGACTTTAGTGAGGACGGGATCGCCGAAGAGCGTCCACCAACGATTGCCGATTTCAGCCGACGGCGTGGCTTCCGGCGCCGCGGAACGCTGGTACGCTGCCGGCACCTTCAAGTCGGGGCGCTGATAATTGGGGCCGACGGTACAGGATGCGAGGGCGCCGCCCACCGCCGCCAGCAGGGCGGAGGCGGTGAAGCGTTTTCGAACTGATTTCAAATTCATCATGTCAAATGTTGCGCGGGGATGGCGCGGAGGGCGGGACGTTCGTGGGCGCGTTTCGCGCGGCGGCGCTCCAGCCAGAGCCTCAGGCGATCGAAGTAAACATAGACCACTGGGGTGGTGTAGAGCGTGAGTACCTGGCTAAAGAGCAGGCCGCCCACGATTGCGATGCCGAGCGGTTGGCGCATCTCGGAGCCTTCGCCCATGCCGATCGCAAGCGGGAGCGCGCCTAGCATCGCGGCGATGGTCGTCATCATGATCGGGCGGAAACGCATCATGCAGGCCTGAAAAATGGCTTCGCGCGCCCCGATGTGCTGCGTGCGCTCGGCCGTTAGGGCAAAGTCGATCATCATGATCGCGTTCTTTTTCACGATGCCGACAAGGAGCAGCACACCGATGAGCGCGATCACGCTGAATTCCGCGCCGCAAACGAGGAGCGCCAGCAGCGCGCCCACGCCGGCCGACGGCAGCGTGGAGAGAATCGTGATGGGGTGGATGTAGCTCTCGTAGAGAATCCCGAGCACAATATAGACGGCCACCAGCGCCCCGAGGATCAGGAGCGGCTGGTTGTCGAGCGCCTGTTGAAAGAGGCGCGCGCTGCCTTGGAAGCTCCCGTGCACCGAGGTCGGCACGCCGAGGTTGGCCATCGTGAAATTGATCGCATCAGTCGCCTGCGAAATCGAAACACCCGGGGCGAGGTTAAACGAAATGGTCGACGCGATGAACTGGCCCTGGTGGCTGACGGAAAGCGCCGTGTTGCCGGATGCAAAACGCGAAAAAGCCGAAAGCGGGACTTTGGCTCCGGCGGGTGTAACAACGTAGATGTTTTTCAGGGATTCCGGGCCCTGCGAGAACTGCGGGGCTACCTCCATGACCACGTGATATTGATTCAGGGATTTGTAGAGCGTCGACACCTGTCGCTGGCCAAAGGCATCGTAGAGGGTGGCGTTCACCTGCGACATGCTCAGGCCGAGCTTCGACATCATGTCGCGATCAAACGTGAGCTGGCTTTCCAAGCCTTTGGTCTGGGCATCGGTGTTAACATCCGTGACTTCCGGCAGCCCAACGAACGCGGCGCGGATGCGCGGCTCCCACGAGCGGAGTTCTTCTAGGTCGTCGGCTTGGAGCGTGTATTGATAAGTCGAACCGCCCTGCCGGCCACCGGCCCGGATGTCCTGCACCGCGGAGAGAAAAAGTTGCGCGCCCGTGATCCGGGGCGTCTGCGTGCGGAGGCGGGCGATTACCACATCGGCCGAAACTTTGCGCTCTGACAGCGGCTTCAGTGAGACGAACATCGATCCGTTTGCGCCACCACCGCCGGGGCCGCCGCCGCCGACCGAGGCGCTGACCGTGGCCACCGCGGGATCCTTGCGCACGATCTCGGCAAACGCCTCCAACTTCGGTTTCAAGGCTTGGAAGGAAATGCTTTGGTCCGCCTGCACGAAACCCATCAGCATGCCGGTGTCCTGTTGCGGGAAAAAACTTTTGGGAATGATAACGTAAAGGTAGACGTTAAGTCCCACGGTTGCCGCGAGGAGGAGGACCATCAAGAAGCTGTGCGCCAGCGCCCAGCGCAGGGTGCGTTCATAGCAGCGGAGCAGAAACGCGAGCAAACCGCGGCGCTCCGATAGCAATTCGCCCGGCTTGCTGCCGGGGTGGCGTTGGCGCACGCGCAGGATGCGCGCGCACATCATCGGGGTGGTCGTAAGCGAAATGACGAGGGAGACGAGAATCGCGACGGAGAGCGTGATCGCGAACTCGCGAAACAGCCGGCCGACGATCCCATTCATCAGCAAAATCGGAATGAACACCGCGATCAGCGAAAGGCTCATCGAAATCACCGTAAACCCGACCTCCTTCGCCCCGGTGATCGCCGCCTCGAAACGCGACATGCCGGCTTCCATGTGACGTGATACGTTTTCCAAAACCACGATCGCATCGTCGACCACGAAGCCGGTCGCGATCGTCAGCGCCATCAGCGAAAGATTGTTCAGGCTGAATCCCGCCAGGTACATGACGGCGAACGTGCCGATCAGCGAAACGGGGACCGCGATGCTCGGAATCAGAGTGGCGCGCACGTCGCGCAAGAAGAGAAACACCACGAGCGTCACGAGCGTGACCGAGATAACCAGGCTGACTTCGACGTCGTGCAGCGAGGAGCGGATAGTCACGGAGCGGTCGATGGCCACATCGAGGTTGATCGCGGCCGGGATGGAGGCTTGTAGAGCCGGCAGCAGGGCTTTTATGCGATCCACCGTTTCGATGATGTTCGCATCGGGCTGGCGGGTGATCTGCACGAGCACGGCGGGCAGGCCATTTGCGACCGCCGAGGTGCGGAGGTTCTCGACGGAATCGCTCACTTCGGCGACGTCGCCGAGGCGCACCGGCGCACCGTTGCGATAGCTGATGATCAGTGGCGTATAATCGCTCGAGTGCAGCGCCTGATCGTTCGCGCCCACCTGCCAGCGCCGGTCCCCTTGTTCGACGAAGCCTTTCGCTTGGTTGGCGTTGGTCGACGAAATGGCCGCGCGCACCGTCGCGGCGGAGATGCCATAATTGTTGAGCTGCGTGGGATTGAGTTCGACGCGGACCGCGGGCAAGGCGCCGCCGCCCACGGTCACATCGCCGACGCCGTCGATTTGCGCGATTTTTTGCGCGAGAATCGTGGAGGCCGCATCGTACATCTCACCGCGCGAAAGTCGGTCCGAGGTGAGCGAGAGTATGAGAATGGGAAACTCCGACGGATTGATTTTCCGGTAGGTGGGGTTGTTGTTGAGGCTCGTCGGGAGGAGGCTGCGCGCGGCGTTAATGGCCGCCTGCACATCGCGCGCGGCGCCGTTGATGTCGCGGGATAATTCGAACTGCAGCGTGACGCGGCTCGAGCCTTGCGAGCTGTTGGACGTCATCTCCGTCACGCCGGCAATACGGCCGAGGGCCCGTTCCAGCGGTGTCGCGACCGTTGCCGCCATGACTTCCGGGCTGGCCCCGGCGACGCTGGCCGAGACCGAGATCGTGGGGTAATCGACCTGCGGCAGCGGGGACACGGGCAGCAGCCGAAAGGCGATCGCTCCGGCCAGGGCGATGCCGATTGTCAGCAGCGTCGTGGCCACGGGCCGCGCGATGAATGTTTCGATGAACTTCACGTTTGCGGCGCGGAGGGCGAGGGCAGATGGGCCGTCGCCGCGGCGGCGGGCTGACGGAAGCGGCCGGCGAACCGGTCAAACGCAAGGTAGATCACCGGCGTGGTGAAGAGCGTGAGCACTTGGCTTACCATCAATCCGCCGACCATGGTGATGCCAAGAGGTTGGCGGAGTTCGGCGCCCATGCCGTGACCAAGCATGAGCGGGAGCGCACCAAGAAGCGCGGCGGCGGTGGTCATGAGAATCGGCCGGAAGCGCAGGAGACAGGCTTGATAGATGGCCTCGCGTGGCGGGAGGCCTTGGACGCGTTCGGCTTCGAGGGCAAAGTCGATCATCATGATCGCGTTTTTCTTCACGATGCCGATCAGGAGGATGATGCCAATGATGCCGATGACGTTGAGATCGCTGCGGGCCATCATCAACGCGAGCAGCGCACCCACGCCGGCGGAGGGCAGCGTGGAGAGAATCGTGATCGGATGGATGTAGCTCTCGTAGAGCACGCCGAGGACGATGTACATGGTCACAATCGCCGCGAGAATCAGCCAGAGTTCGTTGGCCAGCGCGGTCTCGAAAGCCTTGGCCGCGCCTTGGAAGGTCGTGTCGATCGAGAGCGGAAGGCCGATTTCCTTTTCGACGAGTTTGATCGCATCCACCGCTTCGCCGAGTGAGGCGCCGGGCGCGAGGTTGAACGAAATGCGTGTGGCCGGCAGCTGGCTCGAGCGGGAAATCGCCAGTTGGGCGGATTGCTCCACGATGCGGGCGAGACTGGAGAGTCGCACGGGTGTGCCGTCCGAAGCTTTCACATATAGGTTTTCGAGCGAGGCCGGACCTTGCCGGAATTCCGGTTTGATCTCGAGCACGACGCGGTACTGGTTCGACTGGGTGAAGATGGTGGAGATCAACCGTTGGCCGAGCGCGCTGTAGAGCAGGTTACTGATGTCGGTGGTCGAAATCCCATAGCGGCTCGCGAGGCTGCGGTCGATTTCGACGTAGACTTGCCGGCCGTTCGTCTGGAGGTCGCTCGCGAGATCGGCGAGCTGGGGCACGGTGGAAAGTTTGTCCATCAACTGCGGCACCCAGGTCGCGAGATCGGTGCCCGACGTGCTTTGGAGCACAAACTGATACTGCGTGCGGCTCACGGTCGTATCGATGCTGATGTCCTGCACCGGCTGCATGTAGAGCGTGATACCGGGAACAGAGCTCACCCTTTGCTGCAGGCGCCGGATGATTTCTGGGGCGCGTGCGTGGCGGTCGGCGAGCGGCTTCAAGTTAATCGAAATGCGGCCGCTGTTGAGGGTCGAGTTCGTGCCATCGATACCGATGAACGAGGAAAGGCTTTCGACTTCTGGATCCTGGAGGATGGCGTCGGCCAAAGCCTGCTGGCGTTCGCCCATCGCGCCGAACGAGATGTCCTGCGACGCCTCGGTGATGCCTTGAATCACGCCGGTGTCCTGCGACGGGAAAAATCCTTTAGGAATCCAGGCGTAAAGCAGTCCGGTGAGCACGACCGTGCCGAGGGCGACGAGCAGGGTTAGCTTTTGGCGTTCAAGCACCCAGCGCAGCATCGTGCCGTACGCGGCGATGATAGAGTCGAAGAAACGCCCGCTCGCATGATAGAAACGACTTTGCTTTTCCTCGGGCACGTGGCGGAGCAACTTCGCGCACATCATCGGCGTGAGAGTCAGGGAAATCACCGCCGAGATCAGGATCGAGACGGCGAGCGTGATCGCGAACTCGCGAAACAACCGGCCGATGACATCCGCCATGAACAACAGCGGAATCAACACGGCGATCAGCGAAAACGTCAGCGAGATGATGGTGAACCCAATCTGCTCGGAGCCCTTGAGTGCGGCGGTGAGCGGGTCCTCTCCCTCTTCGATATAGCGCGAGATATTTTCGATCATCACGATGGCGTCGTCGACGACGAAGCCCGTGGCGATGGTCAGCGCCATCAGCGTGAGATTGTTGATGGAAAAACCGGCCAGGTACATCACGCCGAACGTGCCGATCAGCGAGAGCGGCACGGCGATGCCGGGAATGATCGTCGCCGGTACGTTGCGCAGAAAAATGAAGATCACCATCACCACCAGCCCGATGGCCAGGAGGAGCTCGAATTCTACGTCCTCGACCGAAGCACGGATCGTCGTCGTGCGATCCGTAAGCAGCGAAACCTCGACGGAATTGGGCAGTGCGGCCTGGAGCTGGGGCAGCAAGGCCTTGATGCGGTCGACGACCTGGATGACGTTGGCGCCCGGCTGGCGCTGGATGTTGAGAATGACACCGGGCGTGCGATTCGCCCACGCCGCGAGGTACATGTTTTCCGCGCCATCGACGGTTTCGGCGACGTCGGAGAGGCGGATCGCGGCGCCATTTTTATAGGCGATAATCACGCGATTATATTCCTCGGAGGACTTGAGCTGGTCGTTCGCGTTGATCGTTGAGGCCTGCGTGGCGCCGTCGAAACTACCCTTCGCCGAATTGGAGTTGGCGGCAGAAATGGCGCTGCGCACCTGTTCGAGATCGAGGCCGAGCGCGGCGAGGGCGTTCGGATTCACTTGGATGCGCACGGCGGGCCGCTGGCCGCCCGAAATGCTGACGAGGCCGACGCCGGAGACTTGGGAAATTTTTTGCGCGAGGCGGGTGTCGACCAGATCCTCGATCTTGGGCAACGGCATCGTGTCGGACGTGATGGCCAGCGTCATGATCGGCGTGTCGGCTGGGTTGACCTTGCTGTAGGTCGGCGGACTCGGGAGATCGCGCGGGAGGAAACTGTTGGAGGCGTTGATCGCGGCCTGTACTTCCTGCTCGGCTACATCGAGGGCGATTTCTAAACCGAACTGCAACGTGATCACGGATGAGCCGCCGGAACTCACCGACGTCATCTGGCTCAATCCCGACATTTGCCCGAATTGTTTTTCGAGCGGCGCCGTGACGGCTGACGTCATGACCTCCGGACTCGCGCCCGGATAAAGCGCGGTGATTTGAATGGTCGGGTAGTCGACCTCGGGCAGCGCCGAGATGGACAACACGCGGTACGCAATGATGCCGGACAGCAGCAGCGCCACCATCAGGAGCGACGTGGCGACCGGCCGCTCGATGAACGGACGTGAGATGTTCATTGCGGAGTCTTGCGGGAGCCGCGCCGCGCGCCTTCGCCTCGGGCGTCGGCGCCGGGTTTCACCGTGGGCACAACCCGGGGTGCGACTTTGGCTCCGTCTTGCAAGCGATCGAGGCCCTCGGTGACGACGGTGTCGCCCACGGCGACGCCCGTGAGAATCACGGTCTTTTCGCCTTCGGTGCGGCCGATAGTCACGTTGCGGCGCTCGACGGTGTCGTCCGCTTTGGTGATAAAGACGAAGCGCGAGGCCGCGCCGATCTGGACCGCGGAATTCGGAACGAGAACCACGTTCCGCTGGATCTCGGTGAGCATGCGGACGTTCACGAACTGATTTGGAAACAACCCGTGATCTTCATTGGCGAAGGTCGCTTTTAATTTAACCGTGCCCGTGGCGGCATCGATTTGATTGTCGACGGCCACAAGTTTTCCCTGCGCGAGTTTGGTTTGCAGGCTGCGATCGTAGGCCTCGACGGCGAGTTCTTCGCCCTTGGCCAGGGCCTGGCGGATTTGGGGCAGATTGTCCTCCGGAATACTGAACACCACCGCGATGGGCTCTTCCTGTGCAATCACGACGATGCCCGACTGATCGCCCGAGCGGACTAAGTTGCCCTGATCCACCAGACGCAGGCCCACGCGGCCGGCGATCGGCGCGGTGACACGGCAGTAGCTGAGTTGAAGTTGATAGTTGGCGACCGAGCCCTGGTCGGCCCGCACGGCGCCGGCGTACTGCGCCACTTGGGAAGCGACGGCATCGACCTGCTGTTGGGTAACCGCTTCCCGGGCGTTTTGATAACGCTCGAGATCGTGCTTCGCGTTGTCGAGCTGGGCCGTGTCGCGGGCGAGCTGGCCCTGCGCTTGTTCCAGCGCGACCTGATAGGAGCGTGGATCGATCTCGGCGAGCAGGTCGCCGGCTTTGACGAGCTGGCCCTCGGTGAAGTGGATTTTCTTCAGTTCACCATCGGCGCGACTTTTTACCGTGATCGTATTAAGCGCGGTGACCGAGCCAAGCGCCGAGAGGTAAACCCGTAATTCCCCGGCGGCCGCAACCGCGGATGAAATGGGCACCGGCCCGCCGCCGCCAAAACGTCCGCCGCGTCCTCCGCCACCGCCACCGCCCCGTCCGGGCGCCGGCGCCGCGACCACGGGGGTCTCGGATTTTTTATTCGCGTAGAAATAATAGCCGCCCGCCGCGAGCGCGACGATGACCGCGAACACCCACCAACCGGTGGTTTTCGACGAAGGCGGAACCGGCGGCGGTGGTGTGGTAAGGGGAGAGTTCATGCAAGATTGGGGAAACAAACGAAAACACGGGTTTTGTTCGTCAGCGAGTCAGACGAACCGGTGGCGTATACGATGCAATTTTTATGAATACGGGTCAGGCGAATAGTTTTTCCATAAGCGCTTCTTTTTCACTGAAGTAGCGGGGCGGGGCGTACGGGATTGGGGCGCGAGATTCAGGGAGAATGTAGCTGACGTCCGCGCCTGGAAAATCCCGGGATCGGGGTCGGAAACGAACTAAAGCAACGCACTCATCGCGACGGTTTCTTGCGTCGTCGCAGTGCGCAAGGGGCAGGGTTGGCCTGCCAGGCAAAATGGCGAATTTATGCGCGCGGAAGGGCGGGGTTTTTATGCAAACGGCGGTGGGGAGAAGTTGTCCAGCAGCAGGGTTTCCCGCGCCGACAAATCCCGCGCATTGCTCAGTCCTTCAAATAACCCGCTTCGGCGAAGCTGTAGTAGCCGCGGCCGGCCGGATCAGCGCCGGGGCGGCCGATGATGATGTGATCGTGCAGCGGAATATCCACGGTCTGCGCCGCTGCGCGGAGCTGACGGGTGATCGCGATATCGGCGGCGCTCGGCATCGGATCGCCGCTGGGATGATTGTGCACGCACACAATCGCGCTCGCCGCCTTGCGGATCGCCGTTCGAAAAACTTCGCGCGGGTGGGCGAGCGTGCCGTGCGCGATGCCGGAGGTGATTTCCTCGAAGCTAAGCAAGCGTTGGCGGCGGTTGAGGCACAGGACCCAGAATTTTTCTACCTCTAACCCAAACACCACGGGATGGAGGAAGGCGACAACTAGACTGGAGCGATTCAGAAGCGGCGCCTCACCCACCGGCTGACCGAGCACACGCCGCGCGATTTCCATGACGGCGACAAGTTGTAGCGCCTTCACCGGACCGATGCCTTTGAACGCCCGAAATTCGGCGGTCCGCCACGTGATCAAACCGGCGAGCGAACCTGCTTCGGCGATGAGCCGGCTGGCGAGCGTGAGCACGTCCTGTCCTCGCGTACCGCTGCGCAACAATAGGGCGAGGAGCTCCGTGTCGCTGAGTGCTTGCGAACCGAATTTTTCGAGGCGCTCCTGCGGGCGTTCTGCCACCGCCATGGTTTTGAGACGGTTGGGATGTTCGGGAAACGACTCGCCTTCGCTCATGCTTCGTCGAGTGAAAACGTGCGCGTCTCCTGATGCCAGCGCGGTGCCTGTCATCATCGGCGCGGCGCGGAAATAACCCGACCGACCCCGCGCCGTGGTTGAGTTTGTCAGAAACCCAAAACCCAAAACCCAGAACTCAAAACCCAAAACTCAGAACCGCGTCGCGCGCGCGACGCCGCGCTCAATAATGCTTCACGTACCCGTTGCGGCGCAGACGTTCGAGCCAGCGTTCCTGGTTCGAACGCGCCATCTGGGTAACCAGGGTGCGTTCGATTTGATCGCGCACTTCGTCGATGCTCTGCGTGCCGGCGTACTTGCGGTCCTCGGCAAAAAGGAGAAAGCAGCCATCGGCGGTCACAAGCGGCTCGGAGATATCACCTTTTTTGAGTAAAAATAGTGGGTCACTGAATTCTTTTTTGAGACTGGTTCGGTTCATCCAGCCGCTCTCGCCACCTTTAAGCCGGGTCGTGCCCACGCTGAATTCCTTGGCGAGATCCGCGAAACTCGTTCCGGCGCGGAAACGCACCGCGATCTCGTTCGCCTTCGCGACCAGTTGCGCATCGGTCGTGAGATCGTCGTTTTTAGCGAGCTGAATCATCCGGAGATGCACGCTGTCTTCCTGTACGAAGTGGTCTTTGTTTTCGCGGTAGAATGTTTCGATGCGGACCGGGCTGACCAAGCTTTGTGACTTCCGCTGCTGTCCCGTCATGTAACGGTAAATGATGTCTTCTTCCTGATCTTTGCGGAATTCGCGGATGGTTTGTCCGCGTGAGCGCAGGTAGGCGAGAAACTTGGAACGGTCGTTGTCGAACTGCTCGCTCAAAATGTCGGCGATCTTGTTGTCGATAAAGCTCTCCGGGATATGACGGGCTTCCTTTCCGTCCTTCTCTTTCTTGAATTCTTTGATGATTAAAACTTTGTCGATCAGGTCTTGAATCACGCTGTCCTGCAGGGCTTCGAGCTTGTCGTTGAACTCCTTTTCGTTGCGGGCTTCGCGCTGGATTTGCGCGGCGTATTGACCGATTTCACGGCGGACGTCGTCGACCGTAATCACCTTTTCTTCCGCAATCGCGGCGATGCCGTTGGCGAAGCGGGAGTTCAAACCGTCGCTGACGGCGCCAGTAGGAGCGGGGGCCGCCAGGGGGGCGGCAAAAGGCTGCGCAGAAACTAAGGCCGAGCCGGCGAGCGCAAGAGCGAAGACCGCAAAACAGCGACGATGAGTGGACATCATGGGGACGGCAGATTGTTCAAAAACGTGATTACTTCTTTTAACCGTAGAAGTGGCTCGGTCGCGGTCAACCGTGGAAACCGGGTGCCGTGCATCACCCAATCGTCGTGGCGACCGCTGTTACGCTGACACTTGAGGCGGTTTGATTCGGTTTCGACGGAAACAATGCCTTTTTGTTCCGCGCGGATCCGAATCTCCGTCAGCATGAGCAGCGCGCGTACTTCCTCGCCGAATTTTCCGAACCGGTCGCGCAGATCAGACTCGATCTGTTTGAGCGCGGGCACGGTGTCGGCGAGAGCCAGTTTGCGGTAGAAATCGATGCGCAGGCGGGTTTCGTTGACGTAGTTGGGCGGGATGCGCGCTTGGATCGGTGCAACGCCCGGGCCTTCGTTGGCCGCATCCTCGGCATCGCGGATGGCCGTGTAACTGCCGCCGTGCCGGTTGCGCGTGTCGCCGCGCTCGCGTGGCGCGCCTTCGCCGACGAAAACGAAATCGAGCTTTACGCTCGCGCGGATCGCGGCGGCGGTCTTGTCGCCTTTCAGCCGGGCCACGGATTGCCGGAGCAACTGGCAATAGAGTTCAAAGCCCACGCCGATAATGTGGCCGCTCTGTTCGGAGCCGAGAAGATTGCCGGCTCCGCGCAATTCGAGGTCGCGCATCGCGATGCGAAAACCGGCGCCGAGCTGGTTGTGCTGCCGCATGGCCGTCAGGCGCTGGCGCGCTACTTCGAGGAGTTTCGTGTGCCGGTGCAGCAGCAGATAGGCGTACGCCTGATGCTTGAAACGACCGACGCGCCCGCGGAGTTGGTAGAGTTGGGAGAGTCCGAAACGATCCGCGCCTTCGATAATGATTGTGTTACAATTAGGGATATCGAGTCCGCTCTCGATGATCGTGGTGCAAATGAGCACGTGGAATTTTCCCGCGACGAAGTCGGTCATCACGCGTTCCAGTTCGTCGGCGTCCATCTGCCCGTGACCCACGCCGATCGTGAGATCGGGCAGCAATTCACGGAGACGCGCGGCGACCAGCTCGATCGTCATCACGCGATTGTGCAGGTAAAACACCTGGCCGCCGCGACGGATCTCGTGGCGGATCGCATCGACGACGACCTGCTCGTCGTAGGTTTTGACGATGGTTTGGATGGGATGACGGTTGGTCGGAGCCGTCTCGATCACGCTCAGGTCCCGCGCGCCGGTGAGCGCCATGTACAACGTGCGCGGAATCGGCGTGGCGCTCATCGAGAGGACGTCGACGGTTGCGCGCATGCGCTTGAAGACCTCCTTGTGCTTCACGCCAAAACGCTGCTCTTCGTCGAAGACGACCAGGCCGAGATCGCGAAACTTCACATCGGCTTGGAGCAGCCGGTGTGTGCCGATGAGGATATCAACCTGGCCGGCGGCGGCGGCCGCCAGGATTTTCTTCTGCTCCGCGCGCGAGCGGAATCGGCTGACCATTTCGACCGCGATCGGATAGCCGGCCATGCGCTCGCGGAACGTGTTGAGATGTTGCTGGGCGAGCACCGTTGTCGGCACGAGCAGCGCGACCTGACGTCCTCCCTGGACGGCTTTGAACGCGGCGCGGATGGCTACTTCCGTTTTGCCGAAACCCACGTCACCGCAAACGAGCCGGTCCATCGGGCGGGTGCGTTCCATGTCGGCCTTGGCGTCGTTGATGGCCTTCAATTGATCGCGCGTTTCAGTGAACGGAAACGATGCCTCGAATTCTTTCTGCCAGGTGGTGTCGGGCGGAAAGGCGTGACCGGGCTGGGCCTCGCGTTCGGCGTGGATGCGGAGCAGTTCGGCCGCGAGATCGATGGTGGCGCGTTCGGCCGCCTGCCGGGCCTTTTCCCAGCGACCCGAGCCAATGCGGCCGAGCTGTGGACGCGTTTTGCCGAGCCCGACATAGCGGCTGATGAGATGGGATTCCTGCAGCGGGACGTGCAGCGTCACCTGATCGTCGAACTCAAGCGAGATGACTTCGCGCAGGCCCTGCGCCGTGTCGAGTTTGGTGAGGCCGCGGTAGACCGCGATGCCGTGCTGGAGGTGAACGACGAAGTCGCCCTCCACGAGATCGGCGAAATCCAACAACTGGTCGATTTGCGCGCGTTGCGCCGTGGCGCGGACGGTGCCGGTGACCCGGCGTGCGCGCTGGCGTCCGAAAATTTCGGTTTCGGTGACGACGACAAGGCCGGCGCCCTTCGGGGCCAGTTGCAGGGTTTCGGGTTTGGCGTTTCGGGTTGAGGCCCGATACGTGATGCGGAAGCCCTCGTTGAGTGCGCCGCGGAGAAAAAGCGGCTGCAGTTTTTTCAGCGCGCTGTCCTCGGCGATAATTTCGCGGATGCGCTGCTCTTCGCCTTCCTTCGACGCCACGATGGCCACGGCGTAGCCCGATTTTTTCCACGCCGCGATTTGATGGAGAAACTGTTGCCGGGCGTCGGCCTCGACTTGCAGCCGCTCCTGAGCGACGAGCGCGTTGTCGGGATAACTCCGGTGGTGCGCGAGACTCTCGGTGTCCCACGTTTGCTCATCGGCGGCCTGATCGAAAAGCGCGCTCGCTTCGTCGAGATCGCACAGGCCGAAGTGCGTGGAGCATTGCTGAAGGAGCGGGGTCAGTCCGTCGCGACCTTCGCGGGCGAGGGCGCTGAAAGATTCCTCGATCGCCACCGGCTCGACGACCGCGAGGTGCGTCGCTGCGGGCAGATAGTCGGCCAGACCGGTTTGGGCGGGATCGAGTTTTACCCGCGGGGAGGCCGCGAGGGCGATGGACTCGATTTTTGCCCCGGAACGTTGCGTAACGGGATCGAACGCCCGGATCTCCTCCAGCTCGTCGCCGAAGAAATCGAGCCGGTAGGGCTGCGTCGCTGTTACGGGATAAACATCGATGATACCGCCGCGAATCGCGTAATGGCCGGGTGATTCGCAGACGGCTTCGGACTCGTAGTCGAGAGCGCGCAGTTGTTCGAGAAGGCCGGTGAACGACAGGTGCTGGCCGCGCGTGAGGGTGAGTTCGCGGGCCGCGAACGCCTCGAGCGCCGGCACGGGTTGAAGCAGCGCGGCGGGCGTCGAAAAAATCAGGAGCTGCGAGTGGGCCGCGCGCAGCTGCGTGCCGGAAGGCGTGCGGAGGGCCCGCAATTTCGAAAGCACCGCGAGCCGGTCGCTCGAGGCGGCAAAAGCCTCGCGCATGTCGCGGTGGTCGGGCATCGACTCGGGAAAAACGTGCACCGCGAGGGCGGAAGAATTTCCTGCGGCAACCGCCGCGTGGCGAAAAAAGGCGACGTCTTCCGCGAGCTGCTCGGCGATCTTAAGTTCGTCGGTCACCACCAGCCACACCGGCGCGGGATACGCGTGCGTCAGCTCAGCGAGTACCGCCCCGCGCGCGGCGGGACAGATACCGGTGAGCTTAAGGCGCCGAGGTGCGGAGACGGACATGAAAGGTTATTCAGAACTCAGGAAACTCCGCACGGCAAACTGCGTTTTCCGCCATTTCACCGTGCCCGGTGGCGATCAGTTCGCGAGCGAGCTGACCTCCGGGGGAGGTGGCGGCGCGGACGGCCCCAACGCGGCCAACGCGGCCCGCGCGGCGGCTTCCTCGGCCAATTTCTTCGACGTGCCATGGCCCCGGCCGAGCGGACGCTCCAGGAGAAAAACTTCAACGTGAAAACTGCGCGCGTGGTCTTCGCCTTCGGTGGAAATCACCTCGTAGCGGACGGCATGATTCCCGTGCAACGGCTGGACTCTTTCCTGTAAGCGGCCCTTCGGATTGTCGCCTTCCTCGGTCGCCGCCAGGCGTCCGGCTAAATCGCCGTAAATATCCAGGACCACCCGGCGGGTCGTCGCGAGATCGCTGTCGAGATAAAGGGCGCCGACGACGGCTTCGAAGGCGTCGCCGAGCGCGGACACACGCTGGCGTCCGCCGGCCTTGTCCTCGGCGTCGGCGAGGCGCAGCAGCGCGTCGAGACCGATTTCCCGGGCGAGCGTGGCGAGGAACCCTTGGTTGACCAGGAGCGAGCGTCGTTTGCTTAGTACGCCTTCACGTTCCGTGGGAAAAAGGTGAAAAAGCGTCTCGGCGAGCAGGATTTGCAGCACAGCATCGCCGAGGAATTCAAGCCGCTGGTTATTTTCCAGGCCCGGTTTCTCCGCCGCGAAAGAGGGATGGGTGAGCGCCCGTGCGAGCAACGCCGGATCGCGAAAGGCGTAGCCGAGCCGGGCCGGAAGTTCGGGGATGGCCTCGCTCATGAACTCGCGCTGGCATAGCGCCGCAAGCCACGGTGGAAAACGAAGACCGCCGCGGCGAACCACACGAGCGCGGCGGCGACCAAGCCCAGCGCCCATGAGGGCTGGAAACCACGGATGAGGGTCTCGGCGGGCGCGTTGCTGACGACCACCACGGGCAGCAACCAAACGAAGAGCAGGCTCGCGACGCCCTTGAACGCGGCGCGTGGCAGGCGGGAAAATTCCGAGAGCGTGAAGTAGCTGCCTTCGATCCCCTGTGCGCTCGTGAGCCAGAACGCCAGCGAGATGGTCAGCACGAGCATGCTGTAGTGAATAATCAGGCCGCAAAAAATCATCAGCCCATACAGCGCCACGTCGAGCAGGGTGGGATGCAGGCCGAGTTTGTGCGCCGCATACGCGACGATGCCCATCGCGACCATCGAGTTCATCAGCCCGTCGAGGTCGAGCTTGCGCGTCGACGCCATGAACAAAATGTTGCCGGGCTGCGCGAGGAAGAAGTCGAAGTTGCCGCTCTTAATGTTGCGGCCCATTTCAAAGAGGCTGCTCCAGAAAAATCCCATCAGAAAGCGCTGCACGAGCAGCGAGGTCCCCACGAGCAGGATCATCTCGTATTTGCTCCAGCCGGCGATGGAATCGGTGTGCTGGTAAATCACCGAGATCATCAGGAGATTCACGCTCATCCAGAACAGTTCGACCATCGCCCAGAGGAAAAAATCGAAGCGAAACATCAGCGTGCGCGTGACCGAGTAGCGGGCGCTCGCGAGCCAGATTTCAAAATATTTCGTCATGCGGAAAATTTGAAGTTCAGCCGCCGACCGCGGTGTGGCGCCGCAGACCACGCGTCCAAAGCACTTGGTTGACCGCGAGCAGGATCAGCACCCACCCCAGTTGCAGGCCGAGGCCTTGGACCGTCGCGGCGAAGTCGATGCGCCCGGTGAAAATCGCGGTGGGAAAATAGGTCTGGTAGTAAAAAGGCAGGAACTGCGCGGTGCGAAAAATCCACGCGGGCAGGAGATCGAGGGGAAACATTTGTCCGCCGAGCAATGACTCCACGGCCATCGAGAGAATCACAAAGCCCTGGATTTCGAGAAACCAAAACGTCAGCAGGCCGAAAAAGTATGCGATGCTGAACTGGATTAGCGCCGAAAGCGCCATCGCCGGCACACCCAGCGCGAAACGCCATGCGTCGTGGGGCAACGTGAGGTAGTCCTTCAGCAGCGGCAGCGCGATCAGGAGCGGGATCACGATCAACGCGCCCGTCACGAGCCGCGCGGCCGTGAAGATACTGAAGCGGTAGAGGAAATAATTGATGGGCTTCAGAATGAACTGATTGATGAGGCCGTTGCGGATTTCCTCGCTGATCTGGTAGTCCTCGTTGAAGGCGCCGACGAAGAACTGCATAACGAGCATCACCAGAAAATAGGTGAGCGTCTGGCCAAAGTTAAAGCCGCCGATGGTGGGAGTGTGGGCGAACGCCGCGCCCCACAGGATGAAGACCACGGCTAAGTGGAAGAGCGAAAAGAACCCGCGTACGGCGAAGTTCATCCGGTAAACCAGATTGCTCTGGAGCCCGATGAGGAACGACTGGCGATATTTGGCGAAGGAGGAAAACATGCAGCGGAAGCAGCGGGGAGTGAGTAGCGGGTAGCGAG
>CAIXKG010000048.1 GCA_903919985.1 uncultured Opitutia bacterium
CTACCTAAAGGGCACGAAAGCCATCGCTGAATATCTCGGAGTATCAACAAAAACAATACTTCGTCACGTGAAGGCGAAAAAAATCCCCCTTTGCGGGGCTGAAGAATCCCGGTACCGCGGCCGCATCTCATTCCGCCCGATCTGCAAAAAGAGCGCGCTGAATGCGCTCCGTGAGTCCGTTTCCCTCCGTAAATAAACCTAAAACCCGCCGATTATGTCCGATTCCACCGCCCTCGCTATCGCCCCCTCTCAACATTCCGGCTCCGTGAGCCTCTTCGACCCGACTCGCTTCGAGCACGCCCAGCGCGTCGCGAAAATGTTCTCGGAGTCGCAGCTCGTGCCGACCGCTTTCCAGAAGAACCTCCCAAATTGCGTGATCGCGATGGAAATCGCGAACCGCATGGGCGCTTCGCACCTCGCCGTGATGCAGTCGCTCAACATTATCCACGGTAAACCGTCGTGGTCGTCGCAATTCATCATCGCCTCGATCAATTCCTCGCAACGCTTCACGCCGCTGCGCTTCACCTACGAGGGCACGAAGGGCAGCGATGGCTGGTCCTGCTTCGCCCGAGCGAAATCGCTGCAAGACGGCGAAGAGTGCAAAGGGGCCACGGTCTCAATCGCGATGGCGAAGGCCGAGGGCTGGTATGGCAAGAGCGGCAGCAAGTGGCCTGCGATGGGCGAGCTCATGCTGATGTATCGTGCCGCCACTTTTTTCGGGCGGATGTTCGCCCCAGATATGCTCATGGGGATGCAGTCCGAGGAGGAGGTCATCGACGTCCACGCGCTCACCTCAGTGAATGCGCCTGCCAACGAGCCCTCCGCAGAAGCCACCGTGCGGCGGCGCGGGAAGGGCATCGCCGGTTTGAAGTTCGTCGAAGCAGAGGCGGTCGCAGCCGCCGAGGTAACGGTCGCCGCCTCGGTTCCGACGCCCGAGGTCGATACGCCCGCGCCTGCCGCTGAGGTCGTCGAGACCTCCGAACCAGCACCGGCAGAGCCGATCCCGGCCCCAGCGCCGGTCGCGGAAGTACCCGCCATCCCCGCGATGAAGACCATCCGCGCCGAGGTTATCAGCGCAGTCGAAGTCAACGCGAACACGCCGAGCGGCAAGGCGGTGAGGGTCGAGTTGCAATCCGCGGACTTCAATGGACTCGCCTACTTCTCTGGTCTGTTCGTGAAAGTCCCTGGCAACGGTTCCGTCGTCGATGTCGTGCTGGAAAAGAAGGAATCGCCGAAGGCACCGGGCACCTTCGTCACGCTGATTAAGAGCATTGAAGTGGTCGGTTAAGCCGCGCCATGAAACCCGTCATTCGTTGCTCATCCCTTGACCGGCTGCTCGGCTGCTCGGGTTCACGGACGCTCGTCGGCTTACTCGACGCGGCGACCGTGGACATCGGCGAAGCGGACGGCGACGAAATGACGTGGCGCGGCAACTGGGCGCACTACGAGGCGGCGCTGCGCCTCGTCCGCGAGCATGGAGCCATCGGCAAGCCGGACCTGCCGGTTCTGCCGTTGAGCTTCACGCCCGATGACCGCGACCGCGCGATGGTCGCATGGTATGTCGAG
>CAIXKG010000049.1 GCA_903919985.1 uncultured Opitutia bacterium
GCACCGACGAACGCGGCGAGACTGCGATCTAATTCGCAGACCTCGACTACCTCGCATTAAGGCGAGAAAAAACTCAGGCCGGCCCCCGCAACGGGGCCGGCCTTTCTCTTGGCTAAATTCGACAGAAAACCATGAATATCTGAATTCATTCCGGATTGCTTGGTTACCCCATTTACCCGTCTTTAAATGAGCTGTAACGTCGCGTTTTTCCCTTAGAACGCGACCAAGGTTTCCGTTCAAAAAAGCCGCTGTCCCTCCACCGTTTTTTTTGCTTGGCTGCCGATTGCCGCTCCATGCTCGCCTCCGATTTCTTTACCCTGCCGCCCTCCCTCGCCGTATTCGCGCCGCATTTCCGCGCCAATGTCGCGCCGTGGGAATGGCTGCGCGAAATCGCCCCTGCCCTCGCCGCACAATCCTTCGCTGAACCACTGCCGTCGCGCCCGTCAGGAGTGCATATCACCGGACCCGTTTTTCTTCACCCCAGTGTCCGCTTACCGCATACCGCGACCATCATCGGCCCCGCGTGGATCGGCGAGGGCACGGAAATCCGGCCCGGCGCGTTCATCCGCGGCCACACCATCACCGGCGCGCGCTGCGTGCTGGGCAACTCCTGCGAGTTCAAAAACTGCCTGCTCCTCGACGGCGCGCAGGTGCCACACTTCAGTTATGTCGGCGACTCAATTCTCGGCAATGGCGCGCATCTCGGTGCCGGCGCAATTCTCTCCAACCTCCGCCTCGATCGACAGATCGTCACGGTTCGCATACCTGAGGGTACCGTGGACACCGGCCTGAAAAAGTTCGGGGCCATCCTCGGCGACCATGCCGAAGTCGGCTGTAATGCTGTCCTCAACCCCGGCACGCTACTCGGCCAACGTGCGCTGGTCATGCCCACGATCTCCTTCAGCGGCTACCTCCCGCCCAATACCATCGCCAAAACCCGCCAGACTGTGACGTTCCTCCCCCGCCGCGACTGAACACGTTTTCCTGCTCTTAATCATTCTCGATCCGTTAAAGAGGTGAGAATAGAACAAGTAAGTGAACGAGAACGATTCCGCATCTGCGGGCAGCAATCCAAAATCAAGCATCCAAAATCGACCTTCCACTCATGCGCCTCCTCACTGGCATCAAGCCCACCGGCATCCCGCATCTCGGCAATTATTTCGGCGCAATCCGCCCCGCCCTTGACCTCCAACACCAGGGCGACGCGTTTTACTTTATTGCCGACTATCACTCGATGACCTCGCTGTTCGACGCGGCCCAGCGGCGCGAGTTCACGCGCGGCGTCGCCCTCGACTGGCTCGCCTGCGGGCTCGACCCCGTGCGCACCGTACTCTTCCGACAATCCGACGTGCCAGAGGTAGCCGAGCTGATGTGGATCCTTGGGACAATGGCCCCGATGGGCCTGCTCGAGCGGGCCCACGCGTATAAGGATTCCCTCGCCAAAGGCCGCGCACCCAGCTTCGGCCTCTTTTCCTACCCCGTGCTCATGGCCGCCGACATCCTGCTCTACGACTCCAACGTCGTCCCTGTTGGTCGCGACCAGAAACAGCACGTCGAGATCACCCGCGACCTCGCGATCAAGTTTAACCTCACCTATGGCGAGACCTTCGTCGTGCCCGAGCCGAAAATCCGCGACGAAAGCGCTGTCGTCCCCGGACTCGACGGCCAGAAAATGAGCAAGAGCCATGGCAATACCATCGAGCTCTTCGGCGACGAAAAAGCCCTCCGCAAAAAAATAATGGGGCTCGTGATGGACAGCCGCACCCCCGCCGAGCCCAAGCCTGACGCGGAGCAAAACCTCGCCATCCAACTCCTGAAACTCGTCGCCCCCGCCGCCGTCGCGCTCGATTTTGAAAATCGCCTCCGCGCCGGCGGCCTCGGTTACGGCGACCTTAAGAAGGCGTTATTTGAGCACTATTGGAACTGCTTCGCCGCCGCCCGTGCCCGTCGCGCCGAGCTGGTGACCAACCGCGATTACGTCGAGCAAGTCTTGCGCGACGGCGCACAGCGCGCCCGCGCCACTGCGAGTCAAGTTCTCGCCCGCGCCCGCAAAGCTTGTGGGCTGGCGTAACAAGTAAAGTCTTCGCCGTCTCAGCCGTCTTAGCCGTGGCGGATTTTAGCCACGCGCACACGGAAGCGATGAGATTAAATCTACGAAATCACCCAGTGTGCCGGACGGCGCAATCCGCTCCAAATCGGCATCTGAAACGGTGACGCCAAATGTTTTTTCGATCTGCTCGATCGCGGACTCGGCATCAAGGGCGTCCTGATGCGCCCAGAAAACAAAACGAAAAAGATCGTCCGGAAGAAAGTGATCATTCGGCCAACCAAAATGCTCGGCGAGCAAGGGCCGGAGAAGCTGGCCTAGTTTCTGTTTCTGGCCGCCCAAGCCCCACCA
>CAIXKG010000050.1 GCA_903919985.1 uncultured Opitutia bacterium
CCGGAAAATTCGTGCGGATAATAATGCATGCGTTTGGCCGCGTCGTTGATGCCGACCTCCTCAAGCATGGCGAGCGCGCGGGCGAGGGCGTCGCGCCGGGAAATTTTTTCGTGGATGAGCAGCGGCTCGATGATTTGCTCGCTCACCCTCAGGTAGGGATTGAGCGACGTCATCGGGTCCTGAAAGATCATGGCGACGCGTTTGCCGCGTATGGCCCGCGCCTGCTGCGGCGTGCAATGGAGCAGATCGACGCCGTCGAACATCGCCGTGCCGCTCTCGATCCGGCCCGGTGGGGTCGGGATCAGGCCCATGATCGAATAGCACGTCACCGATTTTCCAGAGCCGGATTCGCCGACGATGCCTAACGTCTCGCCCCGCTCGACGCTGAAGTTCACGCCGTCGACTGCCCGATAGACTCCGCTGCGAGTGTGGAAATAGGTGCGAAGGTCGGAGACGTTGAGCAGGGGCATGTGCGGAATTGGAGGTACGGGGAAAACGAAAGGCTTAGCTTGCCGGGCCAATTGGCAAGTCGCGGACCGCCGCGGCCACGGTCTCCGGAGAAACCTCGCTGAGCGGCGCGCCGCCTGTGGCGGGACAGCCCGGAGGTTGGAGCAGGGTGAAAGGCGTGGAAAAAAACGGACCGGTACGAATGGGATTGGTGGGACCGAAGAGCGCGACGAGGGGTACGCCGAGGGCGTTGGCGAGGTGCATTCCGCCCGTGTCGTTGGTGACAAGCAGGCGGCACGTTCTCAGCCGGGCCGCATAGGAAACGAGGTCGGTGCGGCCGGCGAGGTTTTCCACGCGTCCGGCCTCGTGCCCGGCGGCGATCGCGGTAGTCAGCGGCTGGTCGTTCGCGGTGCCGAATAGTACAAAGCGTTCGCGGGGAAAGGCGTCGATCAGCGCGCGCCAGTGGGCGACGGGCCAACGTTTTTCCGGATTATTTTCCGACCCGGCGATCAGCCCGATCGGCGCCGTGGATGGCGCCCGCGAATCGAGGACGGGAAAGAGCGGCCTGCGATCCAGCGGAGTACTGAGCCCGAAGTGGCGCAGCATGCCTTCCCAGATTTCGATTTGGTGATGCGTGCGCTCGTCGAAAGCCGAAGGCAGCGCAAAGACGTGGCTGAGTAACGGCCGGGATTTTCCCGGACGGCGCACGCCGAAGCGTTGCGGTGTGCGCGTCAGCCACGCCTCCATGTCGCCCCGGCTGGAGTTAGTTAGGAGCAGGTAAACATCGGGGTAGGCGTGGCGCTGCCGCCAAAAATGAAAAAAATAACCTAAACCGCGCGCCGGGATCGGATGCAGAACGTCGGCGACGCCCCACGCTTCCAGCAGCGGAAGAAACGCCGGTTTCGCGACGAGCGTGATTTCCAGATCGGGCCGACCCGCGCGCAACGCGCGGAAGAGGGGAAGGGCCATGACCACGTCACCGAGCCAGTTGGGCATTCTAATCCACAGTCGCGTCCGGCGCGGCGGCGCAGCGAGGCCGCGCGCGGCGAGATCGGGTGCGAGCAAATCGCGTTTGGTCTCCAGGCGAAAACGTTTCGACGGCAGGTCTTGGTGCCGCCAGCGGTCGTGCGACCAGAGCCAGGACGCGCTGAGATTTTCGTTTTCACGGAGTAGACCTTCCAGCCAGCGGTTCAACGCGAGGGTGACTCCGGTCGTGGTGGCGTCATGGGCGATCGGCGTCGCCCCGATTTCTATCCGCCAAAATGCGGTGCGCAGCGGGAAGATTCCGTAAACGCGCGCGTTGAACTTTTCCGCCATCAGGCCGGGCAACTCGGTTGTCGAACACACCCGATCAAAGAGCGTGGTTAAAGCGCCCTGCATGCCCGCGTTTTGGTCGAAGAGCAGCCCAACAAAGCCTTGGCGGCGGAGAATTTTCAACGCCTCGGCGAAGCCCTCTTTGCGCGAAAGCAGCTTCATGCCGAATCGCTCGCGCGAGCGAACGACGAACGCGTTGGCGGCGGGATTGTCCAGCGGGCGGAAAACGATGCCGAATTCCGGAAACGGCGCCGGGACGACGAGCGGCATCGCGGTCTGTACTTCCCAATAGGCAATGTGCGGCGAACAAATCAGCGTGGCGGCGGGGTCGGTGCGCTGTCGGGCCAAGGCTTCCAGCAGCGCGGGGGACGCGGCGACAATCGTGCGCAGACGGTGCTCGCTGAGGTAAGGCGTCGCGAGGGAAAGCAGCCCTGTCTCGATCAGGCGCTGAAAGGAGCGGCGTGCGATGGTGCGGTGCCAATCGCGGGATTTTTCGGGAAACGCGTGATGGAGATTGGCCAGCGCGAGCCGCCGACGGCGCGGGACCAACGCGAAAATCGTGGCGCCGGTCAGATTCGCGATACCCCGCAGCAGGAGCTCAGGCGTGTGGGCGATGAGCCAGCCGAGGATTTTGATGAACAGAAGAAGCACGCGCGGGATTTGGCTTTGATTTTCCGGAGAAAAGCCATGAAACGTAACGCTCGCGCGGTTAAAAGCAGATTCTCCGTCGGCCCGCCGCGTTTTTCATGACCGAACTCCTCATTATCAAGCCCTCTTCGCTGGGGGATATCGTGCACGGCCTGCAGGTCGCCACGTCGCTGAAGGCACAATGCGAGGACCTGCGAATTTCGTGGATTGTGCGGGATGTGTTCGCGCCGCTGGTGCGCGCGTGCACCGCGGTTGACCAGACTTATCTGTTTGAACGCGGAGGCGGCGCGAAGTCGTTTTTGAAGCTGATGCGGGAGGTGCGGAAGACCAAATTCGATTACGTTTTCGATCTGCAGGGATTATTGCGTACCGGGCTCATGACGTCGCGGACGCTGGCTAAACACAAAGTCGGCCGGACCGATGCGCGCGAAATGGCCGGCGTTTTCTATCAAAAAAAGGTACCGCTTCCTCCCGATGGCCGGCGCAGTCACGCGCTCGATATTCTGCTGCAATTCTGTCCGGTGCTGGGCGCGAAAGCCGAACTGCGCGGCTCGTTGAAATTCCGCGAAGTGGAAAGCCTTAACCTGAAATTCGTCGATGGCCGCAGCGGCGCGAAACCAATCCTGATGTTTCCCGATAGCCGGCGCGCGGAGAAACGCTGGGGCGGATTTAAGCAGTTTACCGAGATTTTGCTGCGGGAGGATCGCTCGCGAAAGGTCGTCTGGGCGGGTAATAATTATCTGCCGGATCGCAGCGCGTTTCCGCCCTCGCAGTTTTTGAACCTGACGGGCAACACCAGCCTCGTGTCGCTGCCGGCGTTGATCCGGCGCGCGGAGTGGGTGATCACCAACGATAGCGGTCCGATGCATTTGGCGGCGGCGCTGGGGATGCGGACGTTTGGCATTTTCGGTCCGACGGACCCGCGCCTGTTTGGTCCCTATCCGCTGAACGCCCCGTCCAATTTCGTGGTGCAAGCGCCGGTGGGTGATTTGAAATTGCTGCCGGCCAAAGAAGTCTACGCTCGTTTTCAGCGCGCGCGGGCTCGTTTCGAAAAATAAGTTCAGTCCTTTTTTCTCATGCTCGATCCCAAGCTCATCCGCGAAACGCCCGATCTCGTTCGGGCGGCGCTCGCCAAGAAACATCTCACGGTCGATCTCGACGCGGTCCTCGCGACCGATGCTGCTTGGCGCGCGCAGATGCAGGAGGTCGAGCTTCTGCGTTCGACGCAGAAGGCCGCGAACACGGCGATGGCCGCGTTGCCGAAAGGCACTCCTGAGTTCATCGCGAAGGTTCAGGAAATGAAGGCCGTCTCGGCCCAGGTGAAAGAGCGCGAAGTGCATCTGAAAGAGACCGAGGAAAAATTTCGCACGGCGATGCTCTCACTCCCGAACCTGCCGCACGCGAGCGTGCCGGAGGGCCGCACGCCGGAGGAAAATGTGGTCTTCGCTTCGCACGGAGCGCACGACGAACCGCGGCCGCATGCTCTGCCGCACTGGGAAATTCCGGGCTTTGACCGGCTGTTCGATTTCGCGCGCGGGGCGAAGGTGACGGGCGCAGGGTTTCCTTTCTACGTCGGCGACGGCGCACGCATCGTGCGGGCGCTGCTCCATTTCTTTTTAGATGAAAATGCCAAGGCCGGATACGTCGAGGTCGCGCCGCCGATCTTCGTCAACGCCGCCAGCGCCACGGCGACCGGGCAATTGCCGGACAAGGAGGGCCAAATGTACGAGACGGCCGACCCGCTCTACGCCGTCCCGACCGCCGAAGTGCCGCTCACGAATTTTTTCCGCGACGAGATCATCGATGAGGCTGCGTTACCAATTTACCGCTGTGCGTACACCCCTTGTTTCCGACGTGAGGCGGGCAGCTACGGTAAGGATGTGCGCGGGTTAAACCGTTTGCATCAGTTCGACAAGGTGGAGCTCTTGAAATGGGTGCATCCCGCCACGAGCTACGATGAGCTCGACCGGCTGCGCCTCGACGCGGAGAGCCTGCTCAAAAAATTGGAATTGCCGTACCGCGTGCTCCTCATGTGCGGTGGCGATCTCGGGTTCGCTCAGTCGAAGAAATACGATCTGGAAGTGTGGTCCGCCGGACAAAAGCGTTGGTTGGAAGTGTCGAGTTGCTCAAACTTTGAAGCCTTTCAAGCCCGCCGGGCTCAGATCCGCTTTCGCTCGAAGGAAAGCGGCAAGCCTGAGCTCGTGCATACCATCAACGGCTCAGGCTTGGCGGTGCCGCGGGTGCTGGCGGCGTTGTTGGAAAATAATTTGCAGCCGGACGGTCGCGTCAAAATTCCGGCCGCGTTGCTGCCGTATTTTGGGCGGGATTTTTTAAGTTTCACATGAGTGCTTTTCGGGAGCGCGGGCGTCGCGCCCGATGCCGGTGAAAGCCGCGCTCCCCGCCGCCGCATCGCAACTGGCCCGAGCCTTGCCGCGGGCCCGACTGCATCCGCGGGTTTTGCAGTGGGCGGAAAAAACATCGCCGCGCGCAATCTGGTGCGTCGCGTTTTCCGGTGGCGCGGATTCCCTCGCGTTGCTGCTGCTTCTCTGGGCGCACTGGCCGGAGCGCCGCGGCCGTCTCCGCGCCCTGCACTTTAATCATCGGCTCCGGGGCGTCGCCTCGCGCGCTGATGCCGCGTTTTGTCGCCGGGTCTGTGCGTCCCTCGGCGTGGAGCTGATTGAAGGTGCATGGAAAGAGGCGCGCAAAAACGCGAGTGAGGCCGAGGCCCGTTCGGCCCGCTTGAAGTTTTTTGAGCGCCATAGCCGCCTTTTGTGGCTGGGCCATCAGCAGGACGACATCGCAGAGACGATGTTGATGCGCCTGGCCCGGGGGAGTGGATCAAGCGGCCTGGGCGCGCCGCGCCCGGTTCAACGAATGCAGGGCGGGCGAACGCACCTGCGGCCTCTCCTCACGCTCAAGAAAAAGGAACTCATCGCAGCGTTGCGCGCGGCGGGCATCGCCTGGCGGGAAGACGCGAGCAACCAGGGAGATGATTTTTTTCGGAATCGGTTGCGCCACTCGGTGCTGCCGGCTTGGGCGCAGGCGGCGGGCCGCGATGCGTTGGCCGGCGCCGCCTTGGCGCGGGAATTGTTGGAAGAGGACGACGACGCGCTGGAACACTGGCTGGAAACGATCGCGCCGCTCGGCTCGGATGGGGTGTTGGACTTGCGTAAACTGACGGGAATGCCCCGCGGTTTGATTCGTCGGGCGCTTCATCGCTGGCTCGCGGCGCAAAAGGGAAAGCACATCGGCGAGCTGTCGCGTCAGGGTTTCGAACGGCTCCTCGAAGCCGTGATCGAAGCGCGCGCGACGCGCCAGAGCTTGGGCGCACGCGCTTTCGCGGTCATTCAACGGGGACAATTGCGCGTGGAGCGAGCGGCGCGTTCGCTGGAAATAACGGCGTAGTTTTCATCGGCCGGCCAATTGACTTCGCGCAGCGGAACATCCACGTTCCTGCAACCGTCCATATCTAAATGCCCGACTCCGACATCAAGAAGCCCCGTCGTTCGCTCAAGAATTTGCCCCCTGATCGCCCGAAGGTCCTTTTCATCTGGCTCGCCATTGTTGCCGTGGCCGCCGCTTTGCTGGTGTGGTCGCCGCGGATTACCGAGACGCCGGCCATCGTCAGTATCCAAGAAGTGGTGGAGCTGGCCGAGAACGGTCAGATCAAGGACGGGACGGGCATTATTCGGCCCGATGCGGCGAATGGTCGCGATTACGTTTTAATCACGGGTGAAACCAAAGAGGCCGTGCTAAAAAACGAACGCGGCGCCAAGACGACGTTCTTCCACGCCGCGGGCCGGCTCATCGACGCCAACATGGCGTTGCTGCAAAAATCGAAGAAATTCGCGGAGCCACCGGCGAACACGTTGTTCAGCAGCATTGCACAGCAGGTCGTGCCGTTTCTTCTGATTATTGGCCTGCTTTATTTTCTGTTTGTACGCCAGTTGCGCCAAGCCGGGCGCGGCGCTCTAAGCTTCGGCAAAAGTCGCGCGAAGCTGCTGACGCGTGATCGCGATAAGATCACCTTTGCCGACGTGGCTGGTTGCGATGAGGCCAAAGAAGAAGTGAGCGAGGTTGTCGAATTCCTGAAGGATCCAAAAAAATTCACCAAGATGGGCGGCAAGATTCCGCGTGGTATTCTCATGGTCGGCGCGCCGGGCACGGGTAAAACCCTGCTGGCAAAAGCCGTGGCAGGAGAAGCCGATGTCCCGTTCTTCAGCATCTCCGGCTCCGATTTCGTCGAGATGTTTGTCGGCGTCGGCGCGAGTCGAGTCCGCGATATGTTCGAGCAGGGCCGCAAAAGTGCGCCGTGTCTGATCTTCATTGACGAGATCGATGCCGTGGGTCGCCAACGCGGCGCTGGTGTCGGTGGCGGTAACGACGAACGTGAGCAGACGCTCAACTCGCTGCTCGTTGAAATGGACGGGTTCGACACGACTGAAGGTGTGATCATCATCGCGGCGACGAATCGTCCTGATGTCCTCGACAGCGCCTTGCTGCGCCCAGGCCGCTTCGACCGCCAAGTTTACGTTGATCTTCCGGACCTCGTGGGCCGCGAACAGATTCTACGCGTTCACGCCAAGAAGATCAATCTGGCCGACGGCGTCGATCTCTCGGTCATCGCGCGTGGGACACCTGGGTTGTCCGGTGCCGAGCTAGCTAATTTATTGAATGAATCCGCGCTGCTCGCCGCGCGCCGCAACAAGAAAAAAGTCGAAATGATCGACGTCGACGACGCGCGCGAGAAAGTGCAGTTCGGCCGCGAGCGTCGCCGCCTGATGGATGACGACGAGAAAAAGTTGACCGCCTATCATGAAGCGGGCCACGCGCTGGTGACCGGTGTACTCGACGATGGGTATTTGCCGGTGCATAAAGTCACCATCATCCCGCGCGGCCGGAGCTTGGGCAGTACGATGTACATCCCAAAGAAGGATGTGCTCACGCAGGAGAAGAAGAAGCTTGAGATCAGGATCGCGACGGGTTGCGCCGGTCGCATCGCCGAGGAAATTGTGCTCAACGACATTTCCAATGGAGCCTCGGGCGACATCGTGATGGTCACGAAAATTGCACGTCACATGGTGTGCGATTGGGGTATGAGCTCACTGGGCATGGTCGCTTACGGCGAAAGCTCTGACACGGTGTTTCTCGGCCGAGAAATCACGCGGAATCAGGCGTATTCCGAGGAAACGGCGCGCAAAATTGATGCGGAAGTTTATCGCATCGTGGACGAGCAGTACAAGCGGGCCAAAGAGATTGTCCTCCAACATCGTGACGCGCTCGACAAGATCGCCGCGGCGTTGTTGGAACACGAAACCCTTGAAGGCAGGCATGTGCTCGAGATTATTCAGCACGGTGAGATGCGTTCACCGGTGGTTGCACCAACTCTGGCCAAACCCGCCGACAAAGCCGCGGACCGCAAAGCTGAGAAATCGGCGGAGCCGGACCACGTCCCGCCGGGCGGCGCAGCGGCGCCTAATCCCGCTTAAAGCGGATTTCGCCAGCAGAGCGCGGTTTTGAAACCGCGCTTTTTTTGCGATCTTTACTTACCGGCTGAACTTCATTCTTGGATTTCGCGGCCTCGCGGAGCACCGTGAGGATCTCAATCTCTATGAAAATCTGCTGTATTGGTGCTGGTTACGTCGGAGGCCCAACCATGGCGATGATCGCGCTCAAGGCGCCGAACATCCAAGTGACTGTGGTCGACATGAATGCGGCCCGCATTGCTGCTTGGAATTCGGGTAATCTCCCCATTTACGAGCCAGGCTTGGACGACGTGGTGAAGCAGAGTCTCGGTAAAAACCTGCATTTTTCGACCGACGTTCATCGTGGAATCAAAGAGGCCGACATCATTTTCGTGGCGGTCAATACGCCGACTAAAATGTATGGTGTAGGCGCCGGTCGCGCGGCCGATTTGACCTTCATCGAATCCGTGGCCCGCACGATCGCGGAAGTGGCGGATGGCGCGAAAATCATCGTCGAGAAATCCACAATCCCGGTTAAAACGGCCGAGACGATCAAAGACATTCTCGCGGCCAATTCGCGCGGCGCGAAATTCCAGGTGCTCTCCAATCCCGAGTTTCTCGCCGAAGGCACGGCGGTGGCCGACTTGATCAGCCCGGACCGGGTGTTGATCGGCGGTGAACGCACGCCCGAGGGCGAGGCTGCGATCAAGACGTTGGTGGATGTTTACGCGCACTGGGTTCCGCGCGACCGCATCATCACGACCAATCTGTGGTCGTCGGAACTCTCCAAGCTCGTGGCCAACGCATTTCTGGCCCAGCGCATTTCGTCGATCAATTCAATCTCGGCTTTGTGCGAAGCGACGGGCGCCGACGTCGACGAGGTGGCCAATGCGATCGGCAAGGATTCGCGAATCGGTCCGAAATTTCTCAAGGCTTCGGTGGGTTTCGGTGGCTCCTGTTTTCAAAAGGACATTTTGAATCTTGCCTACCTCTGTGAAAAATTCGGCCTGCCGGAGGCGGCGGCCTACTGGTCGAGCGTGGTGGATACCAACGACTGGCAGAAGAAGCGCTTTGCCTCTCGGATCGTGAATTCGCTCTACAACACCGCCGCGGAAAAGAAGGTCGCCGTGCTCGGGTTCGCTTTCAAAAAAGATACGAACGACACACGCGAATCCGCGGCGATTGCGGTCTGCCGCGAATTACTCACCGAGCAGGCGCGCGTGGTGGTTTATGATCCGAAGGTACCCGCCGACGAGATCCGTCGCGATGTACTCGGCTCCGGTAAAGACGATCCGCGACTCACCGTGGCGAAGACCGCGTACGAAGCGGCCGAGGGTGCGCATGCGCTCGCAATCGTGACGGAGTGGGACGAGTTCAAGACGCTCGACTACGCGAAAATCTATGCGGCGATGGTGAAGCCGGCGTGTATTTTCGACGGTCGTAACATCCTCGATTTGGCCAAACTGCGCGCCATCGGTTTCCGGACGCACGGCATCGGCAAGTAGGCGGCGCGTCGGTCAGGTCACGCCGGCTCCAGCGAGTAGATCGAGCCGCGCAAAATTCCCACCGAGCACAGGCTCGGAGGGGCAGCCCATCCAGCGATCGAGCAATGTCGCATAAACACTGCGGAAATCCGTGGTGTACGTCAGGTCTTGGTTGCGGGCCAGATCGAGCGTCGGCGGCGTGCCGTGTAGTCCGGCTTTTACGCTCGAGCCCATGACAAACAATGGCGCGGCGGTACCGTGGTCGGTGCCTCGACTTTCGTTTTCGCTCGGGCGACGCCCGAATTCCGAGAACGTCGCGGTCGTTACCTGGCCATCGAGCTTGTGGGCCTCCAAGTCGTGCTGAAATGCCGCCAAGCCCTCGGAAAGAACCGTCAGCAGATTGGCCTGTTGACCGAGCTGGTTGCTGTGCGTGTCGAAGCCGGAGAGGCTCACGAAATAAACGCGGGTCGGCAGGCCGGCTGCGATCAAAGCGGCGACATTGCGCAGCGAGGCGGCAAAGGTACTGCCGGGGTAGGGCTTATCGGGTTTGTAGTCGCCGATAAATTTTTGGACTCTCTTCTCGGTCACAAGCGTGTCCATGAATGTGTGCTTGAGAAAACTCGCACTGTCGTCGGCGGCTAACGGCGCGGTCGCGATGCTTTCGAGCAGGTTTCGCGTTTCTTCGGTCTCCCGGCGATTCGCGCCATTGGGGAGAAGCCCGAACGAGGGATGGCTTTGTTCACCTACGAGTGACGGGGGTAGGCCGCTGGTGATGTGGATCGCGACGGGATCGTGCTGATCGGCGGGTGCGCCGGAACAGACGTTGTCGAGATAGCGACCGACCCAGCCAGTACTCGTAAATTCTGAACTCGCGCTGGCTGTTTCCCAAATTTCCGTGGAGCGGAAGTGACTGCGATTGGGATTGGGATAACCGACGTTCTGGACGATCCCGAGTTTGCCGTCTTTGAGCAGGTTCTGCATCGCGGTCATCGATGGATGCAGGCCGTGCGTGTCGCTGACTTTGAGAACTTTGTCTTTGGGCAAGCCAATGACCGGTCGCAGGCGGTAGTAGTTGGCATCTTCGAAAGGCACGAGCGTGTTCAAGCCATCGTTACCGCCGGCGAGTTGGACCAGCACGAGAATCCGGCGGTCCTTTTCGGGCGCCGGGCTCTGGGCCTGTGCCGATTGCACCAGAAACGACGGGGCAAACTGGCTGAACGCGAGCAGGCCGATCCCGCGGCTCGAGTAATTAAGGAATTCCCGACGGGTTGACGGCAGCAAGGCGGTGGAGAGCGGAGAAGACATGGCGGTCAGGGTTTCAACAGAGTTGATAGTCGGGGGATTGCAGCAGCGCGACGGTAGCGCGCCGGACGCGTCGGCGGCGTTCAGTCGGAGTGGCTGGGCCGGTGGCGATGAACTGCGCAAGATTTTGCTGCAGCAGGTCGTCGGCGGACGCGGAGATAAAGTTTTCAACCAAACGCTTCGCCGCCTCGCTGGGTTCGACGGCGGCGAATTCGTCGAAGCGATTTAATGGCGTCGTGAAATCCTTGGCGCCATCGGTGCGCGCGGCGAGCAGATCGAGCTGTTCATCAGCGTTGAGATTTTTTTCGTCGATGGTGTTGAAGAGCGATTCCGCGAGTGCCCGCCGGGCGGCCAGCGTGGAGGAATTGATCCAATTGCGGCCACCGACCCAGCCGCGAATATTAGGTGGGTTGAAGAGCATCTGGCCCATTTGCCGGAGCGGGTTGAGGACGTAGCGCGGCAGGGGAGCGACCTCGATCTGTAGATCCTGAACCAGCCCCAGATAGTACTGAACCGGACTTTTGATGAAGCCGCCGCGAAACTCCGGGGAGAAAAACAGCCGGCTGCCAAAGAAACGTTGGGCCAGGAACCGCAGGTTGAAGCCGGCCTCTCTCCAGATCGCGCCGAGGCTCGCGAGATACTCGGGCGGAAGGGGCGAATCGCTCAGATAGAACTTTGCGATTTCATGAGGCAAGAAGGCGGCTGCGGCGGGCTGCTTGTAGGCGAGATCGATCACACCGTCGCCCGTGAACGGTGCGGTCTGACCGAAGATTGTTTTCGGCGTGGCGTCGTGTTGGGCGGGCACGAATCGAAACTCCGTGGAGTATTGCTGGGCCCGATAGCCCGTGAACGCACGGGCGGCTTCCTTGATGTCGGATTCGGAGTAGTTGCCCTCACCGAGAAGGAAGAGCTCGAACAGCTCACGCGCGAAGTTTTCGTTTGGAGCGGTGCGTTGGCTTTGGTTCAGATCGAGGTAGATGACCATCGCCGGCGACCGGGAAATCGCCTTGGTGAGTTCGGGCGCAGCGCCCAACGCATGGCGGGCGATGATGTCAGCGTGCAGAAAAATATGGGATGGGCTGTTAGCTTTTTCCGATGCCACAACGTAGACGTCGCTCAAAAACAGCACCCACTTGGCGAACGCGCTTTGCTCGGGTTTGACGGCCGCGCGCAGCCATTTCATGGACAGATCTTGCAGGGCGAGTTGTGCGCGTTCGCGGGATTCGCGCTGGATCATTCGCTTCTCATCGGCCGAGGCGTCCTTCAATCGCTGTTGAAAGGTCAACGCTCCCTCCTCGAGGCGGACGATCTGGCGCGGCTTGGGCAGCAATTGCGGCTCGTTCGGAAATAGCCGGTCGAGCGTTGCGGTGAGTCCATCCCGGACGGCTTGATCGACCTCGGCGGGGCGGGCGGTCCAAGCGGCGCGGCGGAGGAGATGTTGCGCCGCTTCCGCGTTCCAGTCGGAAGCAGACAACGGTTGCCACGCATCGGCGGACGAAAGGGTCGGGGTCATGCGGTGCACAGACGCTCCCTTTGGACGGGAGTTTCCTTGCGGTGAAAACTACACGCCGAGTGCGGTCCGGTAAAGACGGGGTACACGTTTCGTGACCGAGCACAAAGTTTCCCACGGGATGGTGTCGGCCCAGCGACTGAACTCGGCGACGGATATCTCTCCAGTACCCTGACGGCCCACCAGCACGACCTCGTCTCCCACGGCCGCGGCCGGGACGTGCGTCACGTCGACGATTGTCTGGTCCATCGTTACCCGGCCCAGCACCGAGCAGCGCTGACCGCCGATCAAAACTTGCGCTCGATTGCTCAGGGCTCGCGGAAGTCCGTCGGCATAGCCGGCACAAAGAATCGCGATGCGGGTTTCGCGCGACAGTGTATGCGTGCGACCGTAACTGACCGTGGTGCCGCTCGGTAATATTTTAACGAGTCCAATTCGGGTACGAAAACTAAAGACCGGTTCGGTGCGAACCTGCACGAGCAAGGAGCGGGAGCTCGGCAGTACGCCGAATTGGAGCAGTCCCACGCGCACGGCGTTGAACGGACTGGCCCCGGGCATCGACTCGAGTCCGGCGCTGTTATCCGCGTGGACGAAAAGCTCGTCGGGCTTCAGGCCCGCGCAGCGGTCGAGGGCGGCGAGGAAACGCCGGCGCTGCTCGGCGGTGAACGCCGCGTCATCGTCGGGCGAGGCGAAATGCGTGAAAACGCCGGCGAGCCGCAGGTGAGGCGATTGCAAGATGCGCGCAAACAGTGCCGGGGCTTGGTCATGCCAGACACCTAGGCGCCCCATACCGGTATCGATTTTAAGATGGATCGAAATTTCACGACCTGCGAGTCGGCCGGCGGCTTCGAAACGTTCCACTTCTTCCGCGGACGACACCGTGGCCGCGAGATCGTATTCGACGAGAAAATGATCTTCCTCTGGCAGTAGCGGACTCAGAAGTAGAATCGGCCAGCCCGGCCCGAGTTCACGCAGCGCGGCCGCCTCGGCGACGTTAGCTACGGCGAATAAATCCGCGCCGGCATGCATCAGGCGCGCCGCCGTTTGATGGAGACCGTGTCCATAGGCGTCGGCCTTCACGACCGCCACGTAGCGCATGCGCGGGGGGAGGGAGGCGCGAATGAGACGAAGATTGCGCTCTAACGCGGAGAGATCGATCTCGGCCCAACAGCGTAAAGGGTACGAGGACGAGCTCATGGCGATGACGGCGCGCGGTGGATATGCGGGGTCCACGTGGCGTAACTGGGCTCCTCGTGCAGGAAGGCGTCTGGTGCGTCGACAGCCCGAAACAGATCGGCATCGGGCAGGGTCTCGAGCAGCGCCGCGACGTCATAGGGGGTGCGCTGGATTCCGGCCGGCAATGGCGTCCAATGACGGAAGTTCTCCGGCATTACGAGCGGACCGGAAAGCTCCGCTGTCGGCACGCGACGGAGCGCATGGCCGGCGCGTTGCACGTGCCAGGAATCGCGCCGCGCATCGGCAATAACGGAAAAGTCGGTGTCGCCAAGAGCCTGAGATACAAGCGCCAGACTACCGTAGGCGAACGCGGGACGAGGCGCGAGTGTTTGCCACGTACGCAACGCCACGGCGGCGGTCCGGATGCCCAGAATAGAGCCCGGACCCTCGCAGAAAACAAATCCCTGGATCGCGCTCAAATCGACGGCGAGTTCCTCGATTCCGGCGAATACCGCGATGCCCGCCTCGGCGGTCCGCGCGGTCCAGCGGGCGGTGCGGGCGTCGAGCAGGCCGACTTGCACGCGGGTCGACGCGGCGTCGATCAGCAGCAACGGAGCGTGCAGTTGCAGAATTTGGCGAAGGCTCGGCATCCGCTGCCACGAAACCGTGCGTCCTCATTCCGCGCAAGCGCGCAGCAGAAACGAATCCAAGATTGACCGCATGATGCCCCGACGTAGCGTTACCAATTCTTTTCACGAAAACCAGTTTCTGACTCACCTGTGAACATCCAACTCAATACCGTTTCCGACACCCGCAAGAGCATCGTCGTCACGCTCGATCCGAGCGAAGTTAACGCCGAGCACCACGCCGTGATCGGGGAATTTTCCCGTGGTGCGCAGCTGCCCGGTTTCCGTCCGGGCAAGGCGCCCGCCGCGATGGTGATCAAACGCTATGCGAAGGAGATCGCGGACGAATTCAAACAGAAGGTCGTTTCGAAGGCTTACCGCAGCGCCCTCGAAAAGGAAAAACTCGAAGTGCTGAACATCGTGAACGTCGAGGAAGGCACGATCGAACCCGGCCTCTCTGCCGCGGTAACCGTGACCGTCGATGTGCGGCCGGAGTTTGCTTTGCCGGATTACGTCGGACTGCCCACGGAAATTGCCCCGACTGACGCCACCGATGCAGAAGTGGACACGGTCATCGAAGGGCTTCGGACCGAGCGGGCTGATTTCAAGCCAGCGGATCGCCCCGCGGGGAAAGGCGACTACGTGAAGCTCGCGTATGAAGGCACGATCGACGGCAAGCCCATTGCTGAACTCGCGCCGGACAAACAAATCTATGGTTCGGTCCCACAGACGTGGGAAGAAGTCGAAGGCGCCCAGGAAGGCGTCATCCCCGGTCTCGGTCAGCAAATCGCCGGCGTGAAAACCGGCGACAAGAAAGACGTGGCGATCGTGTTTCCCGCTGATTTCGCAGCGGTGCCGGCTCTGGCGGGAAAAACGGCGAACTACGCGCTGACGATCCAGGAAATTCGCGAGCGCGTGTTGCCCGAGTTGAACGAGGAATTTTTCAAATCCCAGCAAGTCGACAACCTCGATGCCCTGAAATCGAGCGTGCGTAACAATTTGAAGATGCGGAAAGACTACGACAACCGCGGCGCGCAACGCCGCCAAGTCACCGAGGCGCTCGCCGCCAAGGTCGAGTTCGGTATTCCGCAGAGCCTGGTGGACTCCGAGACGCAGAGCGTTTTGCGGCAGTTCATCGAGGAGAACATGCGTCGCGGCATCCCGCAGGACCAATTCGAAAAGGATAAGAACGAACTCTACGCCGGCGCGCAGAAGGCGGCGGTCCAGCGGGTGAAGGTGCAACTGCTCCTCGCCAAAATCGCTGAGGTCGAAAAAATCTCCGTGTCCGAGCGAGACATCGACAACTTCATTTACCGCGAGGCGAGCCGCAGCGGACAAAAGCCTGAGAAGCTCGTGAAGGAACTGACGAAAGATCGCGATCAGCTCCGCGCGATCCAGCAGAACATCATTTTCGACAAGGCGGTTGATTTTCTGGTGTCCAAAGCTACGGTATCGACGATTCAGCCAAAGGCTTGAGTCTTCGAAATCCAACATCGTGAGCTACTACGTTCCCATCGTTCTTGAAAACACCGGCCGCGGCGAGCGGTCGATGGATATCTACTCCCGTCTGCTGAAAGACCGCATTATTTTCATCGGCACGCCGATCGACGATGTGGTGGCGAATCTTGTGATTGCCCAGCTGCTTTATCTGCAGATGGAAGACGCGAAGAAGGATATCTACATTTACATCAACTCACCGGGCGGCGTGGTGACCGGGGGCATGGCTATCTACGACACGATCAATTTCCTCCAGTGCGATGTGGTCACCTATTGCATCGGTATGGCGGCCAGCATGAGCACGGTGCTGCTCGCGGCCGGCACGAAGGGCAAGCGCTTCGCGCTCCCGAACAGTCGTGTCATGATTCACCAACCAAGTGGTGGCGCTGGCGGTCAGACGGCGGACATCACGATCGCGGCGAAGGAAATTCTCCGTTGGCGTCAGACGTTGAACAACGTCATCTCCAAGCACACCGGCAAGACATCGGAGCAGGTCGAAAAGGACTCCGACCGCGATTACTACATGAGCGCCGAAGAAGCCAAGGCGTACGGAATCGTCGATCACGTGGTCGCTTCCGCCCGCGAAGCCCAGTCCATTGTCGTGCCGAGCGCCGCTTGAACGCCGCGCTGTTTCACGGTCCCGTAGGCGAAGTCCGTAGTCGACTGCCCGTTTGAGACAAGCAAGTTGCTCCCATGGCCAAATCATCGCGGGTCACCCTGTGTTCCTTCTGCGGGAAGTCGCAGGGCGAAGTTAAAAAAATCATCGCGGGCCCCGGGGTCTACATTTGCGACTCATGCGTTAATGTCTGCAAGACCATCATCGACCGCGAGGTGAAGCCCGCCGCCACGGCGGATGCTAAGCCAGCCTTCCGCCAGCTCAAGCCGTCCGAAATCAAGCGTACGCTCGACGATTTTGTGATCGGTCAGGATCACGCGAAGAAGGTCCTCTCCGTCGCAGTCTATAACCATTACAAGCGGCTGATGTTTGATAGCGGTCAATCGACCAAGGGTTCCGCTGCGCTTTCGCCCGAGTTTAGCGAAGTCGAGATTGAGAAGAGCAACATCCTGCTCGCCGGCCCGACTGGCTCGGGCAAGACGCTCCTGGCGCGGACGCTAGCCAAAATCCTCGACGTGCCATTCGCGATTTCCGACGCCACGACCCTCACCGAGGCAGGCTATGTCGGCGAAGACGTCGAAAATGTGGTGCTGCGGCTCCTGCAAAACGCGAACTACGACGTGAAGCGCGCTGAATGCGGGATCATCTATATCGACGAGATCGACAAGATCCGCCGCACCACGGAAAATGTTTCAATCACGCGCGATGTCTCCGGCGAGGGCGTCCAACAGGCGCTGCTGAAAATTCTCGAAGGCACCATCTGCAACGTCCCGCCCCAAGGCGGTCGCAAGCACCCCAATCAGGAATATATTCAGGTCAACACGGCGAATATTCTCTTCATTTGCGGCGGCGCTTTCGTCGGTCTCGATCAAATCGTGAAGAAGCGGCTCGGCCAGCGCTCGCTCGGCTTTCATCTTAACTCCGAGGACAAGGAGCTGACCCCCGACGAGATGATGAAAAAAATCGCCCCGGAGGATCTGGTGCGTTTCGGCATGATCCCCGAATTTATCGGCCGCCTGCCGGTTGTGTCGGTCCTCGATCAACTCGCCGTCGGGGATCTGGAGAAAATTTTGCTGAAAACGAAGAATGCGACCGTGAAGCAGTACGCCAAACTCTTCGCGATCGACGGCGTGCGCCTGCGGTTCACATCGGATGCGGTCCGTGCGATCGCGCAGAAGGCGATTGAACTCAAAACCGGCGCGCGCGCCCTGAGATCGATTTTGGAAAACATCATGCTCGATGTGATGTACGAATTACCCCAGCGCGAGGACGTGACGGAAGTCGTCATCGATGCCGCTGTCGTAGCCGGCCGCCGCCGCCCCACGCTTCGCCGCGCCGCGAAGAACGAGCCGACCGAAAACGCGGCTTAACAGGCGCGTCGGGCAGCCATCTCCCGCAGAGCGCTTGGGCAAAGCCTGGCTTTTCCGAACGGTTGAAGTTTCTCCGTGGCCGTTTTGTGGAGCGCCGCGCGTCGCTGCCTGCCGGATTCGGCGTTCTGGTTTTGGCCGGCAGGGACCCCTGCCGCTACTTCGTTAGCGGCTACGCTTTGGGTTAAACTGCGCTGGAGCGCCGCTATGGCATCCACGGCCGGGGTGGGGCCGCGAGCGTGAAGTCCGTCATCTCGAGCGTGAGGTTGGGGTTGTAGGCGGGATCGTGTTTCAATTCCTTTGCCCAACGTTTCATCATCGTTTCTACCTCGGCGCGGAAGCGTTCGTGTTTTTCGGGTGTGTCCTCGGCGCCGCGGCTGACCGATTCGTGATGGTAGAGCTCGGCAAACGGGGTCCAGAGGTTGCGGTAGCCCGCCGCACGGACCTTCAGGCAAAAATCGATATCGTTAAACGCGACCGAAAGATGCTTGTCATCGAGCCCGCCGACTTCGTCGAAGATACTTTTCTGAATCACGAGGCACGCTGCGGTGACCGCACCGAAGTTTTGAACGAGCCGGGCCCGATTAAAAACGCCCTCGGTATTGCGGGGAAAATCGCGGAAGGCGTGGCCGGCCACGCCGCCCAGACCGATGATGACACCAGCGTGTTGAATGGTTTCGTTTGGGTAGTAAAGCATCGCGCCGACACAGCCGATACCGGGCCGGAGGGCCTGTGAGACCATTTCGTCGAGCCAGTCGCCGTTGATCACCTCGAGGTCGTTATTGAGCAGACCGAGTACCGAGCCGCGTGCGGACTTGGCGGCGAAATTATTGATCGCGCTGTAGTTGAACGGGGCTGCGTAGGGCAGAACTCGAACCGATATGGTGGTTTTGAGTTTTGGATTTTGAGTTTTACGTTCTGCAGCAATCAGTCGGAGGTATTCGAGCGTTGCCGGGTCATCAGAGCCGTTGTCGATGATGACGATCTCGTAGTTCGGATACGTGGTTTTCTGCAGTATACTGTCGACGCACTGTTGCAGGAATTTCAGGCCGTTCCGCGTGGGAATCAGGAGCGACACGAGCGGCGGCTGAGCCGGCAGCGGATATTTCACCCGCCAGTGATCGCCGGGTACGGGGATGAGTTCGATGGGCTGATTGAGTCGCGCGAAATGATCGGTGAGCGCACGTCGCGCGGCCTCGACGGGATAATTTTTTTCGCTGGCCATCAGCGCAGTGGAACCGGGAATCGCGCGCCAGTGATAGAGCACTTTGGGGATATGGCGGATGCGTGATTGATCCTTGATCAGGCTCACGATGCGGAGCGCGAGATCCCAGTCTTGAGAGCCTTCGTAGCCCACACGGAAGCCGCCGGCCTCGCGCACAAGCGCGGCCCGGTAAACCGTTAAATGCGACGTGTAGTTTTGCGCGAGGAAAAGGTCGGGAAGAAAATCAGGTTTGAAGTATGGTTCGTGGCGGTGGCCCTCTTCGTCGATTTTATCCTCATCGCTGTAGATGAAATCGGTGTCGGGGTGCGCATTGAGCAGCGTAACAACTTCGTGCAACGCGTGCCGGGTGAGCTCGTCGTCGTGATCCAGCAGGGCGATGAACTCGCCGGTCGCGAGCGCGAGGGCCGAGTTCGACGCGGCGGAGATGTGACCGTTTTTCTCGCGGAAGCAGACTTTGATGCGGGGATCGTCCGCGGCGTAATGCTCCAACAGCGGGCGAATGTGCGGCGCGGTCGAGGCGTCGTCGGCGAGACAGAGCTCCCAGTTGCTGTAGGTTTGTTGGCCCACCGAAGCGATGGTTTTGTTGAGCCATTTCTCCGGCGTATTATAGACTGGTACAATGATCGAGATCAGCGGGCGCCGAGGCAGGTGGCGGCTGCTTTCGCGCAGCGCACTGATGCGGTCGTTGGAGAGCGTGTCGTAGGTCGTGACCCAGCGCTCGTACGAGGTGAGCTCGGCAATGTCGAACGCCGCGCCGACTTGGAGTTCATTGCGGAAAAACACCTGCCAGCGCCCTTCGACGTCGCCGACTTCGAGGACGATGAACGTGTCGCCATCGAGCAGTTCGACTTCGACTTTCCATCCGCAATATTCGGCCTGCGGTTTGTCACGGATGGAGGCGAGTACGTCCATCCGCTTGAGTCCGTACACGCCCGGGTACGTGCGGGTGTTGATGGTGGCGCGAATGTGTTTGAGATGGGTGCCGTCGTCGGCGAAGCACCAGCCGCGAATGGAAAGTTTGCGTGGGGCGAAGCCCCAGCGATTCGGGTAATCGACGCTGAACGGCAGCGCGCGCTCGGCGGGCGCGCGAAATTGCGTCAAGGCTGCGGGTAGATCCGGCAGCGCGGGCGCATCGATTACCGGCCAGGGCGGCAACGCCGGACTCGCGGCGGGTTTGAAGAATTGGCGTCGCAGGGCGCGTAGCGGCGCGGTGACCTGCCAGGAAAAACTGCGCTGCATGATACGGATTTTTTCGTCGCGCTGACGGATGATGTCGTCGCGCTGACGAATGATTTCGAATTGCTCGCGCAGGCGTGAGCCGACTTCGGCGATGGCGCGCGCGCTCTGATCAGCGAGTGCGGCGCCCTGGTTGCGGAGCTCGTTGATTTGGTGATGGGCAAAATCGAGCTGGTTCTGCAACTGCTGGCGCACGCCCTCGAGACGGTCGACCTCCAGGGCAAGCGCGGCCATCTGTTTGCGCGCGCTGGAGAGCAGGGTCTCGGCTTGGATGCGGAGGACCTCGCTCCGCTCGAACTGCGGACGGAGACTGTTGAGCGAGTGATCGAGATTTTCAGAATGCTGCCGGGTGGATTTTAGCGCGGCTTCGAGTTGGGCGACGTGTTGGGAAGTGAGGCGCTGCGTTTCTTCGAGTTGGGCCACGTGCTCGGCAGAGAGGCGTCGGGCGTCGGCGGCGATCTGCTCGAGATTGCTGGCGTGCTGGGTGGTGAGTTCGCGGTAGCGTTGGTGGTGACGTTCGGCCTCGACCAGTTCGGCCGCTTTCGCGGCAAATTGCCGGGCCTGAAGTCCGCGAGTGGCATCGAGGGAGAGTTCGAGCTGCTCGATGAGCAACCGGAGATGGGCGAGTTCCGGGGCTAGGGGCGTGGGCGCGAGGGCTTCGGCGCGGGCGGCGAGCAGGGCGGTTTCGGTTGAGGCGGGATCGGAGACGAGGGACCAGTCGGTGGCGGACGGACGCGTGAGGGTCGTTTTGTAGAAATCGGTGAGCCCGTGGGTCGTGACGCTGGCGTCGAAGTGGCGATGGGCGAAGGCGACCGCATTCGTGGCGAGACGGGCACAGAGCGCGGGGTCATTGAAGAGGCGCGTGCAGATGTCGGCGATTTCCTCGGGTGCACCGGTCTGCAGGAAAGTCGCGTCGCGGCCATCCTGCATCAGCAGGGCAAGATTGGTGTTCGGTAGGACGACAGGTTTGCCAGTGGCGAGAAACTCCGGGAGTTTCGAGGGCAGGCGGAAATCGTTGAACGCGCCAGGATGGCCTGGTTGCACGAGGACATCGGCTAGGGCCAGGAGGTGGGGCAGCCGGGCTTTTTCGATGAAGCCCAGATCGAGGACGAACTCCTTGTAGTCGAAGGCGAGCGAGGACAGGAACGTGGGCGAGTTGAAGCCGGTGCGGATGAGGCGGGTGGGCGTGCCGCGCTGGTTGAGGAGGGCAACGGCGAGGTAGAGCTCGCGCATCTCGGGCTCGTTCGCGAAGGTATTGGAGCCGGTGAAGACGAGAATTTTTTCTCCGGGTCGCAACCCGAGATCGGAGCGTAGAGACTTATTTGGCTTATCGTTCCCATTCGCCCTATAGAGGTCAAAATCGACCGGAGGAAACAGCAGGTGGCTCGGAACTTCTGACGGAATATGCGCCCGGAGTTTCTCCACGATGTGTGTGACGCCGTCGGCGATACGGAGAAAACTTTCGTGGCGCAGTGGGTGGGGGAGGCCGTCGACGAGCCAGCGATCGATCGAGTCGGGCGGCGCGGTGCGCAGCTGGGCGAAGGGCGTGCCCGTGTAGGCCTCGAGCAGGTAGCGTTCGTTGTCCTCGAGGTGGATGATGAGGCGCGCCGGACATTTCAGCGCCCGTTGGTAGCCGAGGACGAATTTCCGCACGCCCTCGCGCGGGGTCCAGGCGTGAATCAGGTCGGCCGGACGGGCGTCGGGAAAAAGGCCGGGTTTGGCGAGGGCTTCCGCGAAGGTGGCGGGAATAAACAGCGGATTGCGGATGGCTGAGATCGTTTCGCGGCCGGACGGGACGGCGACCACGCACGCGTGGCCGCCGGCGCAAAGCGCGTTCGCGAAGCCGGCAATGTGGTTGAGGCTGTTGGTGGTAAAGTCGCCGTAGTTGACGAAAAGGATGTTCACGAGGGAGGTCGGAAGCGGAGAGGAACGGAGAAGGGGGGAGGATGTTTCAGACGGTAGATCCAAAGATGGTCATTCTGGGCGCACAGAAGAATACAGGAAGATTTTGAAGCGAGTACAGCTAGGTCCGAATGGATTCCTGGCTGCGCTCAGAAGTATAGCCGGGTTCGTGAAAGGCTTTAATGGGCTAAAAATAAAAAGGCAGACCAGCGACGGTGCGCGGGTCTGCCGGAGAGGTAAATGCGGATTTTTTAGAGTTTAAATCCCGCGGAGGTCGAGTCGGCGACGAACATCTTGACGGTGTCCAAGGACAAGGCTGTTAGGTCGAAACCGATCATCTTTGCGGCCTTGGCGAGGATGTCGTGCGGTACGGTGATGATCTTGCAACCGGCTTCGTCGGCTTGGAACAGGTTTAGCACTTCGCGCGTGCTGGCCCAGAGGAGTTCGGCTTTCGGCAAACCCTCGAGGAGCGCGCCGCTGGCCCGCATGATCGGCATCGGGTCGACGCCGGTGTCGGCGATGCGACCGGCAAACACGGAGACGACGGCCGGTACGTCAGGATTGAGTGCCTCGGCGACGCCTCGGACTTGAGCCAGGGTGAGGAGCGCGGTGACGTTGAGCTTCACGCCTTGCCGGCCGAGCTCCTTGATGAGAGGGAGACAGGATTCTCCTTTGGAGTTGGTGATCGGAATTTTGGTGTAAACGTTTTTACCCCACGAAGTGATCATGAGCGCCTGGCGTTTCATATCGACGATGTCGTCGGTGAAAACTTCGAGAGAGATGGGCTTGGCGGTGACGGACTGGAGGATATCTTTGGCGAACGCCTCGTAGTCCTTGATGCCGGCTTTCTTCATCAGGCTCGGATTGGTGGTGAGACCCTTGATATAGGGCTTGGCGTAGAGATCGAGGATGCCGGCTTTGTCGGCGCCGTCGGCATAAAGATGAACTTTGAGATCGTTGATGGATTTCATGAGTTTAGAGCAGAGAGTGAGCTTTTTGGATTCCGCGCGGGCAAGGTTTTAGTGAGTAGCGCGCGCGGTTGGATTTTGGGCGGGAGACTCTCAACCGGGGGCGATGGTGCCGGCCGGATCACGTTTATGCGGGGTGGGGGCACCCCGCCTACGTTGATGACAAAGCCGGACTAAAGACCCGCCATCGGGTCAGGCGGCTTTTTTAAAACTCAGCCAGTTTTCAACGGGCCGCAGGGCGAGGCCGATCAAGAGCAGCTGACTGGCCACAAATGCTGACAGCGCGACGAACGCGGCGTCGGTGAAACCGTAGCTGTGCAGGCCGACGCCGAGCATATTCGTGCCGAACCAGCTCCAGCTCGTGACGATGTTGCCGAAGACGGCGAGCGCCATGAGTCCGCGGGTTTTCACGAGGCCGCCCCAGCGGGCATGCAGAATAAGGGCATTCCACAGCACGATGATGAGCGCGCCGTTTTCTTTCGGGTCCCAGCCCCAAAAGCGGCCCCACGACTGGTCGGCCCAGATGCCGCCGAGTACGGTGCCGACGAAACTGAAAAGCGTGGCGAAACACACGACGCCGTAAACCATGCGGCTCAGCGCATCGCCGGTGGCCTTGTCGAGCGAGCGGGTGAACTGGCCGCGGACAATGTAAATGATGGCGAGAAACCCGGCGAGGAACGTCGCCGCATAACCCGTCGCTACGATCACCACATGGGTCGCGAGCCAAAAGTTGGAGTCGAGTACGGCCCGCATCATTTCGAGCGTGTCACCACTGAGCGAAAGATGATGCGCGATCAGCAGCGTCGCGAAACCGATGAGCCCGGCGGCAACGCTGCCGATGGCGTTTTTGTAGATTGCCTCGAGAAAGAGGCAGAGTCCGACCGAACCCCAGCCCACGAA
>CAIXKG010000051.1 GCA_903919985.1 uncultured Opitutia bacterium
CGATTCAAGGCGACGGCAAAGTTCTCCCCTGCGGGATCTACGGCCGCTGGGAAACCGGCTTGAACGGCTTAACGAAAAGCGGAGCCGCTAACGACGTTTCGGCAGGCGTCCCGGCCTGCCGAAACGAGAACGCCGAACCCGGCAGGCAGAGACGCCTGCCGCTACTAAAAACGGCCACGGAAAAACTTAAACCGCTCTAGCTTTTCAATCGCCCGACCGCCGCGAGCACGATCGATTGATCCGACGCCAATGCCGGCATCTCGGCAAAAACCGCCGCGGCGGCCGAACGATAACTCGTCTTCCCTCGGGTGAGCGCCTGCACATAGCGCGTGGCCCGATCGATCAGTTTTAAATTGGTCGGTCGCACCCAGGTCATGACGTTGCCGGCATAGCGACCCATGCGGCCCATCAGGACGGTCGAATGCGCATTGAGCGCCAGCTTCAGCAACAACGTCTCCTCCAACGCGGTCGCCGCGATCGGTAACACCACAGCGACCTGACCCACGCTCAATTGCACGCGGCGGTCCGCCCGCAAGCTCACCAAAAACTCGGCGCCGCTCGCACGTTGTACTTTACCGCGCTCGCTCAGATCGAAGCCGTTCATCCACCCCATCGTCAGCTGCCGGCGAAATCGAAGGGGCGTCGCCCATGCGAGCGGCCGCGGCGTGCGATCGCCCAGCAGTTGCCGCCACGCCGCCGCGGCATCGCGTGCGCCGGCCACCGTCACGAAACACCACGAAAGCCGCGGCCTACTTCGAACCGGATTTAATTGTGCGCGGGGTGCCCCCACCCCACTTGGACCGCTGCGAGGTGCGGGCGCCCGGCCCACAACCTGCGCCACCTGCGCTCCGGCCACCTGCGCGCGACCGCTCGCGAACTCACCTCGGTTCTCAAACGGCGCCAAATTAAACGTCGGTGCTCGCTCAGTCGTGTCGGCCAGCACCGTGATGGCCCGATGCGACGCGCGATATTCCACGCGACCGCAGCCGCGATAGGCGCGTTGTTCGGCGAACACCAACGCGGCTTGGCGCACATGCGGAAAAGTTTTCACCGTCGAGGCCAGTCCATGCAAAAATCGCCCGCAGTCGGCCTCGTTGCCACCGTGCAAAAGCGCCCAGCCCACCGCGGCCATCTGCACCGTCGTCGCCTGCAACCGCGTGCTGCCGGCCAGCGCCATCGGACCCACCGTAAGTTCCAACGCTCGCACCCGGGGATGCGTGAGCACTTCGCGACAGCGCGCCAGCGTGGAAATCAAAATTTTCGCCGGATTGCAGAACACAAACCACACCGGTCGCACGCTTCGCTCCGCGGCCGCCAGCGCAGCCCCGATCACGTACGGCGTTTCGCCGCCCTCGGTCACAGCGATGAGCAAATCGTTTTTTCTGAAACCGAGCTGCCGCAAATGCCGCGCGCCATATTCGGGATGATCCTCGAATCCCTCAAATGAGCGGACGAGCGCCGCGTCGCCGCCGGCCATAAACGCGACGACGTTTTCCCGCTGATCCGGTGTCGCCTGACGCCGCCACAGCTCTTCGAGATTCAACACCAAGCGTCCCGTGGCGCCACAACCGACCAGAAAAATCCGCCCCCGCCCCGCGCGGGTGGCGGCGATTTCTTCCGCGAGGTTGGTGATTAACGGCGCGTGTTTCGCCGTGGCACGGAGCGCCGCCGCGTCGACGGCGGCAAAATCGCGCAGCGCCGCCGCGGGATTATCCTGCGCGAGCTGCGAGAGCCGTCGCGTCCGCGGATGAATCTGTTCAGTCGGCAAATGGCCCAGGCGAAATTCCCCGGCCAAGCCCAAAAACGCCTCGAGCGAGTTCAATCCGTTGGCCGCGGCGACCGCGGCGGCCTGCTTTTTCTTTTTAACCACGCGGCAGCGAAGCAGCGTTCGGCACGGGGTCGCAAGCGTGCGGAAAAAATCCCGCGAAGATCTTGCCCGCGGTTGCGACCGGCGCACCGCCTTCTTTACGAATTCACGGAACGCGTTCCGCCTGCATTCAATCCAAGTGAACTGCGGCTGCGACGCAGGCCGCATGACGATCACGAAAGGTGGCGTAACTTTTTCCGTCAGGGGCCGGTGAATTCCCGCAGGGATGATTTTGGGGACTGGTCAGCTCACCATCGTGAGCTTGCTCACATCGAGCACATACATCTGCCGTCCACCGCTGTGCGCGGAGTCGATGCAGACCAGTTTTCCGTCCCGGCTCGCGCGCGGGTGATGGTCGCAACGCCACTCGCCGAGGTACGTCGGCGGACTGAAGAAATGGCCGATCGGAATTTTGCGAGCGGTCGGGATATGGTAGAGATAAGGATGCTGATAACGCCTCGCGTCGGGATACGTGTCGTTGAGCACCCACTGGTTTTTCGTGCCGGGCAGGTACGTGTTATGGCCGTTCACGACCATGTCGTCGGGACCGACCGCCTGCACCTCGGTGGTCCGGTCCTTGTAGAGATAAAATTTTTCCGCGGACAGCGACGGATGCCAGGCCCAGGCCATGACGTGCTCCGGATCGCGCCAGATGAAATGCGAGGTCTTTCCCCACGGATCTATGCAGAACAGATTTTTGCCGTCCCGATCACAGGTGAACGCGCGCGTATCGAAGCCGCCTGTCGCGGGTCCGCGATTACGCCAGCGATGCAGAAAAAAGAAACGCGAGCCGTCGGTGTTAAATAGCAGGTGATTGAACCAGTGCTTCGCCTCCGGCACGGGCGCGGATTCCGGCTTGCCGGTAAACGGCCGCTTCGCGATGTCGGCAAAAGTGAACAGCAATTCCTGTTTTCCCGTCGCCATGTCCATCCGCCAGATGCCGGCGTCGTCCGGCGCTTTCTTCTCGAAATTAGGATCGGGAATTCCGGTGTAACCGTAGCCCGGGCGACAATCGTTGAGCCGGCGAAAATCCGGGGCGATCGCAACTTTGCCGTCGGGACTGAGATTATAGATTGGTTGCGGCAGCGTGCGCATTTTCCGCGTCTGCACGTCCATGACGCGGGAGACGAAGTGATCGCCCTCGCGATCATTCCAAATCACCTCGCGATCGCTCCCGGGTACCCATTGCAGCATGCATCCTTGCTGCCAGTTCCAGGCGTGCGTGGTGCCGAGTTCAATCCAGCGATCGCCGTCCTGCAAATCCACCATGCCGATGCGGAGAACATCGTCGGCCTTCGGCGAACGCCCCTCGAAATCAATTTGGTTCGCCAGCAAGTAACGGTTGTCGGCGGAGAACTGAAACTTGTCGTAATACCCGAACCAATGAAATCGCGGTCCACGCGTGATCGCACGAACCAGCGGAAGATTTTCATCGGTGGCGGTGTCGGCGGCGCGGGCGAGCAGGGCACCGAGCGACCCCAAGGCTGGGGTGGCCGCGAGTGCCCGCAGAAAATTACGGCGGTGCATGGCTGAAACCGTGCTAAGTTCTTGCTCACACTCCACGTCAAATTTCGAGCGGCGAACCTCCAGGAACGGCCTCTGCAACGGTGGGCGGGACGCGGACACCCCGCCCACCGTTTCGAACTTCGAGGCCTTGCTCGCCCTGTTCAGCGCCCCCAAGTTTCTTCCGATGCCCGCGCTCGAAACGACTCTGCTCCGAATGACCGAAGCGGATTGGCGTGCCCGCCAGTCGGCGCACGAAGCTCGCGTGCGCACGTGGACGGATCCCCACCAAGCCCGCGCGGCCCGCGGGGAAAAGCATCCGGTCTTCGATTTTTTGTTCACGTATTACGCGTTTCGGGCGGCGTGGCTACGTCGCTGGCATCCGGGACCGGACGTCGCGCTGCTTGGCGAAAGCGCGCGCGAATTTCTCCGCTGGCCCGAGTATCGCGAGGTGCACCTAGGAGCGCGGCCGCCGTCGGCCACAACTTCATCAATCGATGCGGACGAGGGCGTCCGCGCTCCCACCGCCGTCGCCGTCGATCCCACGCAGTTGCCTGAACATCGCCGCGCTTTCGTCGCCTGGCTGCGCGATCTGTTGACGGCTGTGCAAACCCGCCCGGCCTTCTTTGGCTGTTTCGGCCTGCACGAATGGGCGATGGTTTACCGGCAAACACCTGACGAGATTCGCCACAACGCCTACGCGCTCCGTTTCCCTCCGGCCGAACTCGCCCGCATCGTGGAGGGCTCGCCGATCACCTGCACCCACTTCGACGCGTTTCGCTTTTTCACCGCGCCCGCCCGTCCGCTGAACAAACTCCAGCCCACGCGTGAAACCGCGCCGCAACACGAGCAGCGCGGGTGTCTCCACGCCGGCATGGATCTCTACAAGTGGGCGTTCAAGCTGGCGCCGTTTACGCCGAGCGAACTGATCGCCGATTGTTTCGCCCTAGCGCGCGACATTCGGGAAATCGACATGCGCGCGAGCCCGTATGATCTCCGTTCGCTGGGCTATGAACCCATCGCGATCGAAACGCCGGCTGGCCGCGCCGAATACGAACAGCACCAGCGTGCGTTCGCGACGCGCAGCGAACCACTCCGCGCGCGGCTCATCATGCTGTGCGAGCGACTGCTCACAACGGGTGAGACCGAGGTCGGCGTGCGTTGAGCCCCATGCGCTGGCTTGAGGCTGCAAACGCGTCTTGCGGTCAAGCCACCCTGCTCCCGCGCACTTATTTCTTCGGCACGATTTACCTCACGACATCCGCGAAACACTCCGCTGGTGCCAGCCGATCGCCACGACGCTTAAATTCTAATCGGCCGAAGACTTCCCCCGCGCTCAAGGCCAGGCGTGCTCGCCATGAAACGCACCGGCCAGTTTCAGGGAGTCGCCCAAGTTTCACCGCGCACCATCCCCCGGGCAGAACGCCCCGAGCTGGGTCTTGCCCTCGTTAAAAAATTCATCGAAGCCCAAGGCGGTCACGCCGGTCCTGATTTCCCAGATCAAGGCGGCAGCGTATTTTGGTTCGAGTTGCGTGCCGCTCCGGAAGCGTGACACAAACTCGCCATCGTCGATCTCACTGACTGCGGATCGCGCTTGGCTCTCAAAAAAACAAACTGTCTATCTCCCCGATGGCCACCGAGCCCGCCGACTCCCTCATTGCCACCCGGCGCAAGCCGAGCTTTCCCGTGGGCGACGGCCTGCGCTCCTATCTGCGGCGCTACAAACGCGACCGCGAACTGTCCATCACGTACGAGCGGCTCCGGGATTTTCACGAGGTCATCCCGCTGGCCGACGCCGACGGCCGGCCCACACTGTGGGACACGGTCATTTATTCCGCGGAGGAAATGCCCGCACTGAACGAGGCGCTCAAGCAGGTCTACGCCTTGCTGAAAGTGGACGGCGATTTGAGCGTCGTGCAGCATCTCTACGTCGACCGCGTCGACTTCTGCACCTTCGGCAACTCAACGCCGTTTCGGATCCGGATCGTCAACGCATTCAATGACAATCAGGACTATTTTTATCTCAAAAAAGCCGATGCGTCGCGCGTCTACGGGCTCGAACTCGAGCATCTGCTTTCACCCAACCGGCTCAACTTCATCACGCATGGCGCCACGCTCGTCGAGGAGCACGTTGCAGGCGTGCCCGGGGATATTTTTATCGAGCACTGGCTGGGCCGGCGGCCGGAATTGAAACCGGTGCGCGTCGCCAAGGAACTCGTGAAGTTCAACGAGCGCTGCTTCGTGCGCCTGCTGGGCGATATGCGCGCGTACAATTTTGTCTTCGTCGTCACGCCGGATTTCGAGGAAGCGCAGCTGCGGTTACGCGCGATGGATTTCGATCAGCAAAGTTACAATGGACGGCTCAAGTTTTATCTCCCGCAGTTTTTTAAGGAGAACGCCGCGCTCGCACTTTTTTGCGCGAAGCATCTGCGGCAAGAAACGGCGCACCAATACCAGCGCGAGGAGCAGACGCTGATCCTGCAACGAGCCAATCTGGCTTCGGACCGACTCAGCTTACTACTGCACGAAATGTCCCACGACCCGATCGCGCCGATCGAGAAAGTACACCGGCTCCGCACGAGTCTGGCCGAACACTATGGCTGCAACGACTACCTGCGCTGCGAATCGATGGGCGCATTGGTTCGCGAGAACCTTGAGTCGATTCGACGGCACGTTGGTCGTGCCGTTGTCCCGGAACTTGTGCCGGAATAATTCCGCCGGAAAGAGGAGCCCAATTCCGCCGGATAAAACGGAACGTCTCCGCCCGAATTTCACGCCTCCGTTCCTTTGGTTTTAAAAAACACGTTCTAAAGAGCAGTTGTGAAAAGCCTATCATCCCTGCCGGCAAAAAAATTTAACCGTTTCGCCCGAACTTTATCTCAGGCGCTTCGATCAACGCCTGAAAAATTCCAGTGATAAGCGCCGCGGCGTTTCGCTCCTGCGACAGGGTAACGCGAAATCCGCACCGTACGATGACGAGAAGCACGCCCGGATGTGACCAGCCGCGGCAACCCACGACCTGCACCGCCTTGTCCCGGCGTATCGCGCGCCGCCGAAAATCTCGGCCAAGGGGCGGCGATATTAGCGTAAGGGAAACGCCCGGAGTGCACCCAAACAACCGACCGCGCCGCGATCGCCCGCCGCAAATCCAATTGGGAAATGCGGGGGCGCGACTTCGCGGCGCCATCTGCGGTGTCGCACCCCGATCATCCACCGAGCGAATCGCGGACCATGACCGCTTCAGCGGAATTTGAACACCGACCGGCCCGTCGTAGGCCAGGGCGCTGGCCCAGACCGACGATCGCGCACGCCGTTCACACGGCGGTTACTTCATGCGGGAAAAATCTGTCGGCGTGAGGAACACCGACTTAACGTCCGTCGTAAGTGAGCCGCCCGCTTTTGTCTCCGACGCCGTCTTGGCTGCGATCCATTTGGGATCGGCCCGGAACGCAGCCCAAGCCGTCGTGGCTGCTTCACGACTCGGATAGGCGAGGAGATAAATCAGCGTGCGACCCGCGCCTTTCGGCGCATCCGTCGGATGCCAGTACGCAACGCTGACGATCCCATGCTGCGCAAACAGTGCGCGCGTGTGATCGCGAAACCGCGCGTTGAGTGCATCGATCCCGTTCTCCGGCGTCGTGTAGGTACGAAGTTCGAACACGCGGGCCGGGGTCGAGGCCTTGCTCACGAGTGCGGGTGAAAAATCGGCCGCGCTCATGAAGACCGACTCCGCCTTGGCGACGATCTTACCCTGTGCCTCGCTGGCTTTACGCGCCTCCACCCATTCCGGGTCGGCGTTAAAGGCCGCCCACGATGCAGTCGCGGCGGCACGGCTCGCATGTTCAAGCACGTAGACGAGCTTCTCGCCCGCGCCGTCCGCGGCATCCATCGGGCTAAAATAGCCGACATTGATCATTCCGTGTTTTTCAAAGATCCGCGTCGTGTGATCGCGGAAACGGGCGAGGACGTTGGCAATTTTGCCGGGCGTCGCCGTATAGGTGCGCAATTCATAGACGCGGGTGTCGTCCGCCGCGCGCAGTCCGGCGACGGCGCACAACAGGAGAAAGCTGCCGGTGAGAAAACGAAGCGTGGGATAGTTCATGGATTTGGGGAAAGAAATTTCAGGGCAATCAGTTTGTCCAGTAGCCGGCGTGAGCCTTGTCGGACCCGGCGCCGGCGAGTTCGCCCGCCTGCGCTTCCTCCGGAGGAAGCTCCTCGATCGGGGCAAAACGCTCCGAAGTAAAGCCGAGCTCTTGTTTACCTTGATGAAACGGATCGGGGGGATTCGTGAGTTCGGTCAGCAACAGACCGACGGTGGCGGTTTCACCGCCCCGCACAACTTTTTCCCGGCCCAAAAAAACTTCCCGGATCGTGTAGGTCTCATCTTTCACCGGCAGCTGCTTATACAGCGCGCGGATGAACGAAGGAAACGTAGCGTTGATGCAGACCACTTTCTGACCTTTGACCATGAGGAAGAAGAATTCGGAAATTGAATAGGTGGCAAAGTGGAAAAAGGAAAATGTGTCGGATGATTTTTATTCGATGCGGCCTTCGTCAAAATCGATCAGATCGGGGACCGACTTGATTTCGCCGGCGCGATCCGCGCAGCCCATGGCCGTAAGCGCGGTCTTTAGAAATTCTTGGCCGGCCTCGGTCATGCCCTTTTGCACGAGTTCACGATTCCATCGCGCGGCGCGCACCTCTGGAGGAAAAAGCGCCAACAGACGTCGGTCGATTTCGGCGTCATCGGCTGAAGTATGGACGATGGTCTCGACCTCGACCGGATCCACGCCGAGGTGGAGCGACAAGAATCGATCGAGCCCGCGCTTGTAATTCTTTGCGTAGCTGGCCGGCAGCGCTCCGTGAGTTTTCACGTATTTGCACTTCGCGATGAAACGCGGGAGATAGAGCAATCCGGTGGCCGCGTGCGGCAAATAAGGCGACGGCAGCGTGGTCAGCACTTCTCCGGTGGAGCCGGGAATGGGTTTCGAAGACATGGCGGACAACCAACAACTCCCGGCTCGTTCGCGCCAGCAAAAGCGCGTTCCGCCTCACGCGCAAATTCACGCCTCAATCAAATCAAGCCATGAGCCGCAGAGCTGGGCCGCGCGCTTGGCTCTTTCTGTTCGTCCGCCGAAAACCGAACGGCCACGGCGCCAGCCCAGCGACCGAAAAAATTCCCAAGCCCGCGCCCGCTAAAGCGGAAACCGAACGACGCTCCCAGGGCCGGCAAAGCACGCGGCGGCAGGAGCGGCTCAAAGCATGGAGCTTGCCGCGCGCAACGCCGCGCCCTCACATCGCTACGATCATGGATAAAGCCGCGCTGCGCCACGCGATTCTTGCTCAACTGCAAGGCGAACTCGCCACGCTTACGACCGCCGCGCACGACGCCCATGCCGAAGCGACCGACGAAGAAAACCGCGCCGAGGACAAATACGACATGCGCAGCCAGTCCGCCGCCTACCTGGCCGCCGGCCAGGCAAAACTCGCCACCGAACTCTCGGATGCGATCGGCGCATATCAGACCCTCGCCCTGCCAGAATTCGCCGTCGGCGATATCATCGCGACCGGCGCGCTCGTCACGCTGGAGTCAAACGGGCGGCCGACCCTTTATTTTCTCGGTCCGGCTCGCGGTGGACTGGAACTCGCGATCGATGGGCGGACGGTCTTGGTCGTCACGGCCGCCTCTCCCTTGGGTCGACAATTCGTTGGGCGCCGGGCCGGTGACAGCATCGCCCTCCCCGTCCGGACGGGCTCGAGCGTGCACATTATTACGGCGGTTTCCTAGCCTAACGGCACCCGCGCGAGATGCGACCGCGACGGTCCGCGCTCCCTCGACGCCGCCTCAGCGGCACGGGCACCATGCAAGAAGCTGGCCCCGCTACGACTTTAGCGCCGCCACGATACGCTTCTCAAAATCTTCCGCCGGCTCCGCGCCCACTTTGCGAACACGAATCACGCCCGTGCGGTCGATGATGAAGGTCGTGGGAATCGCATCCATGCCACCAAAGGCCTGCTGGATGTCCTCGTCGCCCATCACCATTTGATAATTTACGCCAAACTTCTCGACGAAGGCCTTGACCACTTCCGTTCCGCCTTGATCGAGCGAGACTCCAATAATCACCAGCCCGTCCTTGCCGTACTTATTCTGCAGCGCGACATAGCCCGGGATCTCCGCGCGACAAGGCGGACACCAAGTCGCCCAGAAATCGACGACCACCACTTTCCCCTTGAAAGCATCGGAGCTGACCAGTTTGCCGTCCAAATCCTTCAGCTTCCAAGCCGGCGCGGCCCGCGGCACGACCGGTTCGGCCCGTGAACACGCCCCGAGGATAAAAACCAAAACCAGGCAAAATGAAGCGCCCAAGGATTTCATGATAAAGAGAAGCTAGGAACGAAAGGGTGAGCCGCAAATTCTCTGCCCGGATATTCGGGAAACCACACCTTGAGCACCTCCTTAGGTGTTGCGCATCTCGGGCAAGTCGAGGCCCAGGGTCTCGATAAATTTCTTCATCGCCGGGGTCAGCACCCGACCTTTGCGGTGCAGGATCGCGAGGGGGCGCGTAAAATCCTTCCCCTTCAAATGCAGCATCGCGAGCGACCCCTGCTTCACTTCCTGCGCCACCGTGGCCTGCGGTACGATGGCGATACCATGGTCGATTTCCACCGCCCGTTTCACCGTCTCGATATTGTCGAACTCCATCACGGGCTCGATCTCGAGTTTATACTCCCGAAAAATCATGTCGACGGCCTTGCGCGTGGGAATGTCAGGATCGAACGCAATAAACTTCTGGGTCGCCAGTTCACGCACATCCACTTCACCGCTTTTCGCCAACGGATGGCCGGGCGGCGTGATCAGCACCAGACGGTCGTTGCGAAACGGCAGAACCTCGATCTGTCGCTGCTTCACCGGAAAAGCCACCAGGCCGAAGTCCACCGCGTTGTGCAGAATATCCTCATATACCAGATTGGAGCGCCGGTATTCGACCCGGACGTTCACCGATGGAAAATCTTGAAGGAATTTCTTAATGAACGGCGGCAGCTCGTGCAGCCCGATCGAGTAAATCGTCGAAATCCGGATCGTGCCGCTGATCACCTTTTTCATCTCCTGCAGCTCGCACATGAGTTTTTCATAGGTGTGCAACATCTCCTTCGCCGATTCATACACCTGGTAACCTTCGCGCGTGAGCTGGAACTGCTTCTGGCTCCGGTCGATCAGCAAAGCCTTGAAGTTCCGCTCCATCGCGCGCGCCTGCTGGCTTACCGCTGATTGCGTAATGCTGTTCAACTTTGCCGACTTGGAAAAGCTCTTGGTCTCAACGAGGTCGGCGAAGATTTTAAAATTCTCAATTTGCATGATTAGCGCACGATTGCTCCTTGAAACTGCGTATTACCGCCCGCGCCGTAAATCTCTAAGTGAACTCGCCGCTCCCTTCTCCGCCATCCCGGTTCATCTCCTACGGTGAGTTCGTGCAACGCGCCGATGGGGTCCGCGCCAGCATCGCAGCTGCCTGCGCCCACGTCGGCCGGGCCGCGGGCGAAGTCGAACTGCTCGCGGTCACAAAAACCCATCCCGTCATGGCCGCCGACTACGCCGCCCGCTATGGCTTGCGCGCCGTCGGCGAAAACCGCGTGCAGGAAGCCGCCGAAAAACGGCCCCATTGCTCCGCTCCCGCCCTCGCGTGGGAACTCATCGGACACCTCCAGTCCAACAAGGCCAAACTCGCCGCGCAGTATTTCGACCGCGTGCAAAGCGTGGACAGTGAAAAGCTCCTTAACCATCTCGACCGCGCCGCCGCGGAGCTCGGCAAAATTCTGCCGGTACTCCTGCAGATCAACGCGGGCCGCGATCCCGCCAAATTCGGCGCGGAACTGGAAGACGCGCCCCGGCTGGTCGAAATCGCCCTCGCCAAAAAAAATCTCCGCCTCGACGGTTTCATGACGATCGCCCCACTGAGCGCCACGCCCGCGGAAAACACCGCGCACGCCCAGCGGACATTCGCCGCGTTGCGCCAACTTCGCGACGATCTCGCCCTGCGCTTCGCCCGACCGCTGCGCGAACTTTCGATGGGCATGAGCGGCGATCTCGCCGAAGCCATCGCGGCCGGTAGCACTCAGGTGCGCGTCGGCACCGCGCTTTTCGGGGCGCGTCCCGCACCCGTCTGATCGGGCCGCGCGCGATCACGAATAATTGCACCCATTTTTCGCCTCCGATATTGCCAGCCCGCTTCAACTCTCCTCGCATCACGCGCGTGGAAAATGAAACCATGAGCCCCGACCGGAAGGGAACTCTGCTCCGGTTGCTCGACGACCCTAGCGTCCCCGTGCGGCGCGCGCTCCTCGCCCATTTCACCGAGCTCGGCGGTGAAGCCGGGCCTTTTTTGCAAGAGGTCGCCCGCGGCTCCAACCGGATCCTCGCCCGCCACGCCGCGTGGTTTCTCGACGAGCTGAAGTTCACCGATCCCATCTCTGAGTTTCGCGGATTCATTCGCTCGCTCAACTATGAGCTCGAAACCGGCGCGCTACTCCTGGCCCGAACGGTCAATCCCGCCCTCGACGTCGGCGCGTGCTGCCACGCCCTCGACGCCATCGCCGCCCGGTGCAACGAACTCATCGCCGAACCCGCCAGCCCCCGGGAAAAATGCCGGGTGCTCAACCGCGTGTTGTTTCACGAATGGGCTTTCCGCGGCAACGTCGAGCATTACACCGACCCGCGTAACAGTTTCCTCGACCAGGTGCTCATCCGCCGGCAGGGCATTCCGCTCTCCCTCAGCGTCGTTTACCTGCTCGTCGCCGGCCGCCTCGGCCTTCCGCTCGAACCCGTCGGTTTACCCGGCCATTTCGTCGTGGGGTGCTACGCCGACGACGTGCCCTTTTTCGTCGATCCCTACGATCGCGGTCTTTTCCGCGATACGGACGAGGTTCTCACGATGCTGCGCGGCCATCAAATCGACCCAATGCCCAGCGATCTGATGCCCACGCCCGTCCGCGAAGTGCTCTGCCGGAACTGTCGCAATCTCGTCAATCACTACACCGCCGCCGGCGATGGCGAACACGCCAAGCTCTTCGCCAGCTTCGTCGAGGAATTCGAGAGCACCTACGAACGGCACGCTGAGCCGTAGGCATCACGATTTTTGATTTTCGATTTTGCGCGCCACCCTGTCGGTCGACTCAATCGAAAATCTGAAATCGAAAATCGAAAATTCCGAGGTTCTCACCCTCGACGCTCTCGACACCTGGGCCCACGCGGGCCCTTCGCTCGCCGTGCTCGGCCATCCGATCAAGCACTCGATCAGCCCGGCGATGCACAACGCCGCCTTGGCGGAACTCAGCCGCAACGAACGGGATTACTCCGCCTGGCGCTATTTTCGTTTCGACGTTCCTCCGGCCGATCTCCCCGCGGCACTGGACCGTTTCCATGCCGCCGGTTTTCACGGTCTCAACCTCACCGTGCCCCATAAGGTGATCGCGTTTTCGCACGTCACCCAGATCGATCCCGACGCCCTGCGCATCGGCGCGGTCAATACGCTCCTCCGGAAATCCGACGGGTGGCGCGGCTATAATACCGACGGCTACGGCCTCGCCGCCGCCATCCGCGAAACGCTCGGCCACGAACTCGCCGGCTCGCATATCATACTGCTCGGCGCGGGCGGCGCCGCGCGCGGCGCCGCCGTTGAGTGCATCCAACGCGGGTGCGCCTCCCTCTCGATTGCCAATCGCACACACGAAAATCTGGACGCTCTCCTCTCGAGCCTCGCGCCGCTCGCGGGCGGAATTCCTCTGCGCGGTTTCGATCCCGCCCGCCCGCCGGCCAACCTTCCGTCCGGCGCACTCGTGATCAACGCCACCAGCGCCGGGCTCCGCCTCACTGATCCTGCGCCGGTCGAACTCTCCGCGCTGCCGCGAACGTCCGCTGTGTTCGACATGATCTACAATCCCCCGCTCACGCCTTTGCTGCAGGCCGCGACCGTCCTGGGAATTCCGCGCGCCAACGGCCTCGCGATGCTCGTCCACCAAGGGGCGAAATCTCTCGAGATCTGGAGCGGCGCACCCGCCATTCAAACCGCGCCCGCCATGGCGTTCGCCGCCCACGCGGCCCTCGGCTGATCGGAGCTGGCTTGCCAGCCGCAAATCTGGCCGCGAGCGTGCTCGCACTTTACCACGGGTTTCACCCCATGTCGTCTTACTTTTCTGCCATCACCGCCAGTTTCCCGTGGTTCTTCCCCGTGTTCGTCACGGTCCTCGGCGCGTGCATCGGCAGTTTTCTCAACGTCGTAATCTACCGCGTCCCCGCGGAAAAATCGATTGTCACGCCCGGCTCGCAGTGCGCCTGCGGCCATTCCATCGCGTGGTACGATAATATCCCCGCCCTTTCTTGGCTTGTCCTGCGGGGACGCGCCCGGTGCTGCGGGCAAAAATTCTCCTTTCGCTATCCGTTCGTCGAGCTTCTGACCGCCGTGCTATTTCTCATCTGCTGGTTGCGCTTTCCCCCGGCGGTGGCGGTCTGCGGGTGGGTCTTTGTGAGCGCGCTGATTTGCGCCACGTTCATTGATCTTGATCACATGATCATCCCGAACGTTTTCACGCTCGGTTTAGGTGTCGCCGGCGTGGCCCTTTCGCTGGCCGTGCCGGCTTTGCACGGCCAGCACGATAGTTTTTTCGCCCTGGCGAGTCTGCGCGCCGCGACGATTTCGGTGCAGGGGCTGCTCGTGGGTTCGGGCCTCGTGCTGTGGTTCGCATTGCTCGCGGAGGCGGTGCTGAAAAAAGAGGCCATGGGCTTTGGCGATGTCACATTTGTGGGCGCGATCGGAGCATTTTGCGGCTGGCAGGGCGCGGTCGTCGCGCTTTTCGGCGGCTCCGTCGTGGGCATGATCTGGCTTTCGATCGCTTTCGTTTGGGGTAAAATCGCCGGCCGCACGGCCACGGCCCAAGTCCTGAAAGCCGAAACGCCCGAGGGAGAACCCGCCGCCATCGGCTTCGGGGTCCACGTGCCGTTCGGACCGATGCTCGCGATCGCGGCCGCGATTCACTGTCTTTTTCTCCGCGATGCGGTGGCGCGGTACTTCGCGCAGTTTTCGCAAATGTTCTAGGTCAAGGTCGCGACCGGCTCACAGCAGTTCTGCGATCGCGCGGCGCAAGACCGGCCGCACCGCCCGCGCGAGGGTTTCGTTTGCGTAGCCCATCCACGCAATCGGCGCCGTCGTGTTTAGCGGCGCCCGCAGCACTTTCCCATCAGGCGCTTCGACCAGGCATCCCGCCTCCTGCGCGATCAGTGCGGTGCAAATATCGTAAGGGTGACAGCAGAGCGTCGCACTCGAGTAGCCGAGTTTCGCATACGCCAGTGGCCGCAGATCGCCCAACATACGGTCGTGCCCGACCATCAGTTCGTGCAATTGCCCGCCGGTACAAATGTATTGGTCGTCGAACACGAGCTGGCCTCCGTTCTTGCCCAGAATCCCCAGCCCGCGCCACACCGCTTCCTCGACGGCGCCGAGCAGCGCCTTTCCTTCCGGAAAAAATCGCGCGATCGAGGCAAAGCCCTGCTCAAAATTCTTCGCCCGGGAAGGCCTAACCGGCAGCCGCTTCCGACCACCGCGGACCAGATCATGCCTTTCCGCGACCACGCCACACCCGCGCACAGAACTCAATTGATCCGAGCCCCACTGTTTCGCGGTGGGCAATTCGGTCATCGCCGCGACGACGATATCGCCGAGCTCGTTTTTGGCCCCCCGCTGTGGCGCCAGCGCGGCCAAACTCCACGCCGAACGTTTGTCGTACATGAAATTTCGCGTCCCATCGATCGGATCGAGGATACATTTCCACGTCGTTTTCCTCACCGGCGTGCCGCGCGGGAAGGTCGCCACGGCGTCGTCCGCCAATCCTTCCATCACCAGTTCAACCGGCCACGCCCGCGGCCAGTGCGCCTCAAACCAATGCAGGATCGCTTCCTCGCTCAGCCGGTCGACGTGGTAAATCGTGTCGGCCGCGGTGACGGCGGCGATGCGGGAGAAGTTTTTCGCGCCGCGTTCTCGCGCCGTGAGCAATGTATCACGGATGTGGACCTGCAGCGCACATAACAACCGACGGGCTCGCTGGCGTTGCGCAGAGGTCATGATGCAAGCGCGCTCCGCTCAGAGCAGACGTGCTCCGTCGCCGGTCAGGGCATGAAGAATATCAGGCCGTGTCCCAAATTTTTTTCCATAGGCCTCAGCGATAATTTGAGCCTGCGCGTCGCCAAAATCCGCTCCGGTCATCGCCATCACCGCACCCCCGAAGCCACCGCCCGTCAGCCGAGCGCCAAAAACTCCCGGCATCGTCACCAGCGCGTCCACCAGAAAATCGAGCTCATCCGTGCTGTTCTCGAACCCATGTTGCGAACTGCGATGCGAAGCGGTGAGCAAACGGCCGACGGCCGCCAGATCGTCCTGCGCGAGCGCATTCTGGGCGGCCTCCACCCGCGCCATTTCTTCGAGCACATGTTTCGCCCGCCGGTAAACCGCCGGTTTGAGCTTCGGTTTCGCCGCTTCGAGCGCAGCCAAGTTTGTGTCGACCAGCAGCTCCACTCCGAGCGCCTTGGCCGCGGCCATACACTCGCCGTGTCGCTCCGCGTAAAGTCCGTCGACCAGCGCGTGCTTCGTGTGCGTGTTGAAAATCCAAAAGTGTGCGCCCGTCGACAAGGGGACGGTGGCAAACTGCGGACCGCGACAGTCGATAAAAACGAGCCGATTTTTTTCGCCGAAACCGGAAACACCCTGGTCGAGAATTCCACACGGCACGCCGACGAAATTATTTTCCGCATGCTTGCCGATCTTAACCAAAGTCTCGCGCAGCGGGCGTTCGCCAGCGGCTTCCGCAAAGACGAGCGCCGAAGCCAATTCGATCGCGGCACTGCTGCTGAGTCCTGCGCCTGCCGGCAAATTGGAAGTCGCCAGGTAGTCGAAGCCCGACGGAGCGCGCAGCCCGAAAACCGGGAGAGCGTGCAATACGCCGAGCGGATAGTTCACCCAATTTTCCGAACCCTCACGTTTTGCCTGATCACCGGGAGCCAGCGTCACGATTCCGTCGCGCTGATCGCTCGTGAACCGCCGCTGACCATCGGCCCGACCCGCCAGCGCGACCCACACGCCGCGATCAATTGCCGCGCCCAGTACGGGGCCACCGTTGTAGTCCGTGTGGTTGCCAATGAATTCAATTCGCCCCGGAGCGCCGGCCAAGATTTCCGGCGCTCGGCCGTAGGCGGCCAAGAACATTTTGGTGAGCTGCGCTTTCATGCGGAATTCGCGACGACCTCCGCCCGCCGCCAAGGCAGGCGCAACGCCCTCCCCGCCGTCAGATCAGCGCGCGCAACTCGGCGCTCGCCTTGAACCGCACCGTTTTAACTGCCCGAATTTTCATCGCCTTCCGCGTGTGCGGATTGAATCCCGCCCGGGCTGGACGCGTGGCTGCGACGAACGCCCCAAAACCCACCAGCGATACCGCTTTGTCGCGGCGCAAGCCGCATTTAACGGCGGCGAGAACTGCCTCCACCGCGCGGTTAGCCGCGGCTTTTGTCGCACCGCCACCGAGCTGTTTTTGCACTTCCGTTATGAGTTTAGCTTTGTTCATCGGTCGCGGCGTCCAAAAGGAATGTGGCCCCGCAAATTCGGTCAAACTCAATTCCACCGATCCGGTGGACCCGGCGATATCGATCAAATTTTTTTATCCGCCTGCGGTGGCTGCGTTGCAGGGAAATCGGCCGGCACCTCACCCGCCCGGCCCTGCACCAACAAGCGCAACAGGTGCGACATCATTTCCTCGCGCGGACGCGCCCGTTCGACCGACAGCTGCTCCGCGCGCTTGAGCAGTTGCGCCGCCATCGCCGCCGCCTGCACGGGTGGCGCGCCGAGACGCTCGCAGAGCTGGGTAAGCTGATCGTACTCCTTCATGGGGTTTCGGCGACAATTTCCAATGACAGCGCAGGCTGGTTTTCAATGACGAGCGGTTGATCTTTTTGAACGTTGAGCAACGAGATCATCGCCAGTCCCAAAAATTCAGACCCGTTACGCACGACTGAACGCAGTTCGCCGACGGGTTTACTTCCCTGCGTCAATTTCGCCGGCACCGGCGGAGGCACGCCCTTTCCGCAAACGCGCACGAGTCGCCGCCGCACCTGCCCCATCGCTTTTAACCGGGCCATGACCTCTTGACCGAGATAGCATCCTTTTAAGTAGGAAATCGCTTCGACCTCCAATCCGCCTTCAGCCGGCAGATCGCCGGGCCCCAAGTCCGCCGGCACCGCTGGAATGCCAGATCGAATACGCAGCCGCTCCAACTCCGGGCCTTCCATCGTGCGAACGTTACTTAACAATGCCACCACCGCCGGCGCATCGTCCTTACGAAAAACCCAATCCCAATTCTCATCTCGCGTCCTCCGTCCCGGAAAAATCAGGCCCGGCCGGCGCTTACTCGCGATCCAATCGCCTGCTCCCGCGCCGAACAACGTGACGCCCTCCCACTCCGCGGTTTGATCTTCGACCGTGACATCGTCCGCGATGATGTAGGCCTCCAACCGCTGCCTCAGCTCATCACCCGAGCTGAAATAGCTCACGACCCAGAACTCGCTCGGACCGGGCCCGGCCAAGACAAAGCCGTCGGCCAGCACTTTACCCTTCTGGTTGAGCCATAGGCCATAAACGCTCAAGCCCGGGGCCAGTCCCCGGATATCGTTGGTAAACTGGCCTTGGAGGAAAATGGCCGCATCCGCCCCGACCACCCGCAAGATTCCCCCGATTTTCCAATGGACGACCGCTCCATGCTCAGGAAATTCCGTGTTTTTCATTAGGTTTATGTTTAAGCAGTTAAAACGAGCGGTGAAAGAATTTGATAACTTTGCATTGACGGTGAACACAAACGAGCTACTTTCAACTTATTCAATTTCTCACTTCTCCCGCCTAGCGGGAGTTTTGGGGTAACTAAGAAAGCAAAGGCCGGCCACATAGGGGTATGTGGCCGGCCACTTTTTTGCCCAAATTACTTGAAGCAGGGATGAAGGCGGACTTGCCCCGGACACTTTTGCCGGGCCACTGTGACCCCTCATGCAACGCACTTCCGACATCAACGTCGTTGAGACCCGCGCCCTTCCTTCGCCCGCCGCTCTCTTGACCGAGTTGCCCAAATCCGACGCGCAGGCGGCATTCGTCGCCCGCGCACGAGAGGATATTCACCGGATAATTTTCACTAACGACAAGCGCTTCCTCTTGGTCATGGGGCCGTGCTCGATTCACGACCTCGATGCTGGCCGCGACTACGCGCGGCGTTTGTCCAAGCTGGCCCGGGAAGTCTCGGACCGAGTGCTAATCGTCATGCGAGTTTATTTTGAAAAACCGCGCACAACGGTCGGATGGAAAGGCCTCATCATGGACCCACATCTCGACGGTTCGCACGACATCGCCGCGGGCCTGCGCCTCGCGCGGACATTCCTGCGCGACGTACTCGACCTCGGGTTGCCCACCGCAACCGAACTGCTGGATCCAATCACTCCGCAATACATCGCGGACCTCATCTGCTGGTCCGCGATCGGCGCCCGGACCGCTGAGTCGCAAACCCACCGCCAGATGGCCTCGGGTTTGTCGATGCCCCTAGGTTTCAAGAACGGCACCGATGGGTCGATCACCACTGCCACCAACGCGATCCGCGCCGCTGCTCAACCGCATACTTTTCTCGGCATCAATCTCGACGGCGCCGCTTCCGCCATTGTCACCCGGGGCAATCCTAACTGCCACGTCGTTCTCCGAGGCGGCAATGCCGGCCCCAACTACTCGCCCGCCCACATCGCGGAAACCGAGGCGCTTCTCGTCAAAGCCGGACTGCTCAAGGCGATCCTGGTCGATTGCTCGCACGATAACTCCGCCAAGCAGCCCGAGCGTCAGCCCGACGTGATGCGCGAACTCCTCGGCCAAATCACCACCGGCAACACGTCCATCATCGGGGCCATGATCGAGAGCAATCTCGGCGCTGGCAGCCAACCCTTCCCGCAACCAAAGGAAAAACTACGTTACGGCGTGAGCATCACCGATGCGTGCATCGATTGGCCCACGACCGAAGCTCTCGTTCGCGAAATCCACTCCGCGCTGGCTCCGCGTTTCAGATAGGGCGCGATCGCTCCGGCGAAAAGCTGCGCTTCACCGGCTACAACCCGGACTGATTTCCGCCGTCCACAAAAATTTCGCGTGGATTCCCTGCCGTCCTCTCTTCACCGTTTTCCCCTCCCATGAAATCCCCCATTCGCGTCGCTGTCACCGGAGCTGCCGGTCAAATCGGTTACTCCCTTCTCTTCCGCATCGCCTCCGGCGCGATGTTCGGCCCCGAACAACCGGTCATTCTTCAACTCATCGAGGCCCCGATCGAAAAAGCGATGAAGGCCCTCGAAGGCGTCGCCATGGAACTCGACGACTGCGCCTTCCCCCTACTCAAGGGCTACGTCCTGACCGATGACGCCAACGTCGGTTTTAAAAACGCCAACTGGTCCCTGCTCGTCGGCGCCAAGCCCCGCGGTCCCGGCATGGAACGCGCCGACCTTCTCAAGGACAACGGCCGCATTTTCATCGCTCAGGGCAAAATCATCGATGCGGTCGCCGCCGATGACGCCCGCGTCGCCGTCGTGGGCAATCCCGCGAACACAAACTGCATGATTGCCGCGTCGCAGGCCAAGCGCCTCCCGGCCGAGCGTTTCACCGCCATGGTCCGGCTCGACCAAAACCGCGCGCAGAGCCAGCTCGCGAAAAAAGCCGGCGTCGATCTCACCGCGGTCCAAAATATTTTCATCTACGGCAACCACAGCCCGACGATGTTTCCCGCCTTCGCGCACGCCACGATCAACGGGCAGCCCGCCACCTCCGTCATCACCGACAGCGCGTGGCTCCAAGGTCCGTTCTGCGAAACCGTCGGTAAACGCGGCGCCGCCATCATCGCCGCCCGCGGCGCGTCCTCAGCCGCTTCCGCCGCCAACGCGCTGGTCGATCATGTGCGCTCGCTCGTGACGCCCGGCGCGATCCATTCCATCGCCGTGAAATCGAACGGCCGCTACGGCTTCGATGCCAACGTCTGGGCCGGCATGCCCGTGCG
>CAIXKG010000052.1 GCA_903919985.1 uncultured Opitutia bacterium
CGGCGAGCACAAGCTGCTCCTCGCCGCGGGCGTCGGCGCCGCGATGTTTCATCTGACGACCCACGCTTTCTTCAAGGCTCTGATGTTCCTCGGCTCCGGTTCCGTGATCCACGGCTGTCACCACGAGCAGGATATTTTCAATATGGGCGGCCTGAAATCGAAAATGCCGCTCACGTTCGCGACGTTCACCATCGGCGTCCTCGCGATCATCGGTTTCCCGTTCCTCGCCGGCTTCTTCTCGAAGGACGCGATCCTCTATCTGGCCTTCGCTAACAATAAAGCGGTCTTCGCCGTCCTTGCTCTCACGGCGGTTATCACGGCGTTCTACATGGTGCGCCTCTGGAAAATCACCTTCCTTGGCGAGCCCCGCACCGAAGGCGCGTCGCATGCTCACGAGGGCGGCCTCACGATGACCGCGCCGCTGGTTCTCCTGGCGGCGCTCGCGGTCGCCGGTGGTTACACGGGAATTTATCCGAAGGTTTTCAACGGGGTGTTTGAACTGATCCCCGAAGCGCACGGGTCAGATCACACCGTCATTCTCGTCACGAGTCTTCTGGTCATGACGCTCGGTGCAGTCGGCGCCCTCGCGTTCTACGCTTCCGCCGCGACCGATTCCCTCCAGCAGAAATCGCCCGGCCTCTTCGGCGCGCTCACGGCGCTGCAGCTATCGTTCGACAAAGTCTACGATTATTACGTCGCGAAGATTCAGCAGCGCTTCGCGCTTTTCCTGAACTTCATCGAGCAGATTTTCCTCGCCGGCCTGATCGTGCGCGGACTCGCCGCGGTCGTCGGGCTTTTCGGTTTGGGCGCGCGCGGCCTGCATGTCGGTCGGCTCAATGTGTACGTTTATTGGTTCCTGTTTGGCGTCGTTATCCTGTGGGCCTACGCGGCTGGCATATTCTGATGACGATCCAACTTTCCAGTCCCGTTGGCCGCAAAAAGCCAAAAATTTTCCGGCTCTTCCGTGACGTCTCCATTGCGTCTTTTGGCGCGTCGGCAAGTTCGGCCGAAGCGATCAATCAATCTCGGTGTCTCTTAGTGGCCCTTCCGTCCGCCTCGACTTTGCGATGAGCAACCTGCCTTTCGATCCTCTTCTCGCTTCCATTTTCGTGCCGCTCGCGGTCGCGCTCGCGATTGCGTTCGGCCTGCCGAAGCGTTTCTCGATCAAGCTCGCCTACGTCGGCTTCGCGGCGCCGCTGCTCATGGCTTTGCATGTCTGGTATTACTATGCGGCCGCTCCGCAGGTTTCCGGCTACGCGTTTCTGACGAAGTATTCCACGGGTCTCGATGGCCTCGGCATTGGCCTGAAGCTTGGGCTCAATGGTATTTCACTCCCGCTCTTCGTGCTCGCGGGTATCGTCGGTTTTGCCGCCGGTCTTTTCGCGATCCAATCCAACGCGGAGCGCCTCAAGATTTACCTGATGCTTCTGTTGGTGATGCAGGCGGGATTGATGGGCGTGTTCGCGAGCGTTGACGTCTTCTTCTTCTATTTCTTCCACGAACTCGCGCTGATCCCGACCTTCATCATGGTTGGCATCTGGGGCGGCCGCGACCGCAGCTACGCAGCGATGAAGATGACGATCTATCTCACCGCCGGCGCGATGATTTCGTTGATCGGCCTGATCGCTCTCTACGTGAAGAGTGGCGCCAGCAGTTTCGATCTCATTGAACTTCGCCTGAAACTCGCCGCTGTGCCGCTCGATCAGCTCCTCCAGAAAAATATCTTTGGTCTGCTCACCTTGGGTTTCGGCATTCTGGTTTCGCTCTGGCCGCTGCACACGTGGGCGCCGCTCGGCTACGGTGCTGCACCCAGTTCCGCCGCGATGTTGCACGCCGGTGTCTTGAAAAAATTTGGCCTCTACGGTCTGATTCAAGTCGCGCTTCCTCTGCTCCCGCTGGGTCTTCCGCCGTGGGCGCATACGCTCGCTTGGCTCGCCGTCATCGGCAATGTCCTCGTCATCGGTTTCATTACGATCGCGCAACGCGACCTGAAGCAGATGATCGGTTATAGCTCGGTCATGCACATGGGCTACGCGTTCCTCGGGATCGCAGCGGGCACGACGCTCGGTGTTGGCGGCGTGGTGTTGCTGATGGTGGCGCACGGCCTGTCGGTCGCGCTGCTCTTTTTGCTTTCGACGAGCATCTATCACCGCACGCAAACCTTCGCCATGGATGAAATGGGCGGTCTGGCGCAAAAGGCCCCTGTGCTCGCGGTGCTTTTTGTTGCGGCCACTTTCGCCAGCATTGGTCTGCCGGGCTTTGCCAACTTCTGGGGTGAGCTCACGATCTTCGTCGCGCTGTGGAAATTTTCGCCACTCATTACCGCTCTCGCCGTGGCGGGCGTGGTCATTTCCGCGGTTTATGGTCTGCGCTCGGCGGCCAACGTTTTCTTTGGCCCGGTCACGCCTGAGTTTGCCAAGGTGGCCGCTGAGCATCCGCCGGCCGACATCCGCTGGAGCGAACGCTTCCCAGCGCTCGTGCTGCTCGTTGCACTCCTCTTCATCGGTTTCTGGCCGAAGTCCCTTTCCACGGCGCTCGATGCCACGCTCGCGCCCGTCGTGCCAAAACCAATCGTGGGAAATGTTAGTCCGCGCTAATGAACGCTCATCTTTCCATCCTTCACGCCGTGTTTCGGGCGCCTTCGATCAGCGTACAATTAGCGCGGATTAGCGTTCCGATCCTTCTGTCATGACCCTCGAAGCTGTCAAAGTCGCCGCCGGTCTCAACGACTGGAACGCCATCTTCCCCGAGTTGCTGCTCGGCTGTCTCGCGCTTGCGCTCCTGGCGCTCGAGATCGTGCTGCCGAAAAAACACCACGACGTCATCCCGGCTTTCGCGATCGTCACGCAAGCTGCCGTGCTGGTTGCCCTGCTGCTTAATTTTTCAACCGGCTACGCGGGTACGGAAACATTCAACGGTCTCCTTCGGCACACGTATTCCGGCCAAGTGATGCGCGTGTTTTTTCTGCTCTCGTCGATTTTGGTGTGTCTCCTTGGTCGGGTGAGTCTCGCCAAGCAGGGTCTGCCCCGCGTTGAGTTCTACAATATCGTGATGGTCGTCACGGCCGCGATGATGCTGCTGGCTCAGGCTAATCATTTCGTCCTGCTCTTCGTCGCTCTCGAAACGGTGACGATCGGACTCTACATTCTGGTCAGCTACTTCCGCACGAACGCCCTCACGCTCGAGGCCGGTTTGAAATACCTGGTCATGGGCGCTCTCAGCTCGTCGTTGCTGCTCTTCGGTATCGTGCTGCTCTACGGCATGGCGGGCAATCCGTCGCTCCCGGGACACTCCGCGAACTCGATGCACTACGGCGAACTGGCCCGGTTCCTCGAGGCGAATCCGCACAACTTTCTCGCGGGCGTCGGCATTGTGCTCGTGCTCTCGGGTGTCGCTTTCAAGCTCGGCGCGTTTCCTTTTCAGATCTGGGTTCCCGACGTTTACCAGGGTGCGCCCACGCCGGTCACCGCGTTTCTCGCCGTGGCCTCGAAGACCGCCGGCTTCGCCGTGCTGCTTACGCTCTCCCAATATGTTTTCTCCAGCTATGGCTGGCTGATTGTGCCGGTGCTGACGTTTTTCGCGGCGACGACGCTGCTGTTTGGCAATCTCGCCGCGCTCACGCAGCATAACGTCAAACGACTCATCGGGCTCTCTGGCGTTTCGCACGCGGGCTTCCTCCTCCTCGGGGTCGTCGCCGCCACCACGACGCCCATGGCCGTGGGCGCGATCTTTTTTTATCTCTTCGCTTACCTGCTCGCTTCGTTCGCCGTGTTTGGGGTGATGACGCACATGGCAGGCAGTGACGACGCCGATCAGGAGCTCGAGCACTATGCCGGCCTCGCGAAGGACAATCCATTTCTCGCGCTGGTGCTCGCGATCGGCCTCGGATCGTTGGCGGGCATTCCGCCGCTGGTCGGATTCATGGGGAAACTTTTTGTATTCATCGCAGCGTTCCAAGCCGGACTTTACGGGCTGCTCGCAGTCGCCATCACGGGCGTGGTGATTTCGGTTTATTATTATTTCGGCTGGATCAAAGCGGCGTTTTTCGAGACCCGGGCTAGTTCGCCCGACGCTCCGGCTCATCCGACGCGCACGCCGGTGGGCCTCGCCTGCGGCGTTGCGCTTGGAGTGCTCGCGCTTTCGACGGTGTTTCTAGGTTTCTACCAAGGCCCGTTCGGCCAGTGGCTCACGCTGCGCTGAGGTGTTCGCTACCCTGCGCGTTTAAAACATCCCGGGGCGAGTCGCGTCGCATTGCACGCTGTGGCGGATCGACCCCTGGAATCACCCTGTGGAAGGGTGCTCCAACCCCGCATCAGATGTGCGATGTTTGGCGGGACGAATCCGCTCCGGCTCCGTGGTTTTCGATTTTCGGCGTCCCGGTGATGATGGTCGAATCCGCCTCACGCTCTCCAAGGGCTCCACGCTGGTCGCTTCCAACGCCAACTGGGTGCGGCCCTTCTTGGCGGTCGGCGCGTTTTGCTTGAGTTTGCCGATTTTCGACGGGGCCTTGCTTAACGCGACCGTAGCGCGCCGGCGCCCGGGACGCCCTCGCTCCGGGGGCCGCTTAAAGCGGATCATCCAGCGTGATGCCGCGCGCGAACGTGTTGCGTTCACAAAACGCGAAAACGGCGCCCGCAATGGGGACTCCGGTGACGGTGATTTCACCGGGACCGCTTCGACGGAGCGTTTCTCCTTTCCCTTTTCGCGACTTTTCGTGCCTCTTCGTAGCCACCTCCGCCGCATGAAAGTCACTGGTCTCGCCCTCGTCCCGCCCCCGACTGCCGCCGATCTGCCCAAAGTTACGCCCGAATTGCTGGCATCCGTCCTCGCGCGCTACTCCCGCTCCAATGAGGGCATCGCGGCCATTATGGCCAAGGTCGACCTGGCCAATCCCGAGGCCTCGATTGACCGCATCTTGAAGTTCGTCGACTACGGTCACGCGTCCATCGGCGGACTCACCGGCGGACTTGCGATTGCTCTCGACGGCGTGTCGATGTGGCTCGCTTATAAAATTTTTGAAATCGCCCAGATGGCCGACGGCCAGGAGTCGTCCACGCGCTACATCACGATGGACGCCTCGAATGTTCCCACGGCCGCGGAACTCGGTGTGCCGGATGATCTGGCGTCGCGGTGGAACGACATCATCGCGCGCTCCTTCGCCGCCTATAACGCGGAATATTCCCGGCTCGATGCGCTCGCTCTCGCGCAACCCGATCTCGTCCGGCTCCCGCCTGACGCTAAACCGGCGGTCGCCACCCGGCTCCGGAAAAACTACGCGCTGGATCGCGCGCGCTACTTCATCCCGTTCGCCACGCGCACCAACCTCGGCCTCGTCCAGACTTCGCGCATGTGGGCGACGACCGTGAAGCATCTCGATTCCCTCCCGCAACCGGAGGCTCGGGCCGCCGCAACGCTCATTCGCGGTGAACTCGTGAAACAATCGCCCCGCCTCACGCGCCACAGCGTGGCCGAAAAATCCTTCGAGGCCCAGGCGCGTCAGGAACTCGCGGCGTCGCTCGCGCTCGGCCTCGCGCGCCTTGCCTCGGCTCCGCTCGCCGACGAAGTCTGGGTTCATGTTGACCGCGCCACACCACCGTTTCTCGCCGAGACGCAGTCCATCGCCGAGTCGCTCAACCACCGCGCCAATCGCTACGCGCAGCAAGGCACGGCCACGCGCCGGATGCGCGTCAGTTTTGCTTGGAATAACATGGCGCTCGCCGAGCTCCGCGATCTCAACCGCCATCGCACCGGTCATCGTTACACACCGCTGATTCAGGCGGGATTCTATTTGCCGCCGGAAATTTCGCCGGACGCGCATGCGACCTTGCTTGCTGACCAGCTGGCGCTGACGCGGGAGCTGATGGAGCGCGGTTCGCCCGCGTATGTTTATTCGCTTCTGCTCGGAGCGCAGACGCCGTTCGAACACAGCACGCATGCCGATAAATTTATCTACGAAGCGGAATTGCGCACCGGCATGGGCGCGCATTTTCGCTATGCCGATCATCTCAGTGCCGCGCTGCACGCCTTTTTCGCGCAGGTGCCCGAGGCGAAAGCCTGGGTCGTCGAAGGCACGGCGGAACCGGAGTAGTACGCGGCGTTGCCTGCGCGGCCCCGGGTCGGTTTCGAGTTCCGAGTTTGGGATTTCGGGTTAACGGACAAACCGTACGGCGATCGTGCCGAAACTCAAAACTCTGAACTCAAAACTCAAAACCTTAAATATGGCGCGCCGCGCGCCATATTTGGTTTGCCGCAAATCAGTCGCTTCAACTGCATGACGGATCCCGCATGAGATTGACCGGCGTCATTTTCCTGAGCGCCATCGGCGTGTTTGTCTTAGCCTCCGTCGCCGACGCGGCCGACGCGGCCAACGTTGATTACACGGAACGAAATTCGGCTTTTGCCCCCGTCGCTAGCGTGACGCCTGCGACGAGCCAACCCCAAGTGAACGACGGCCTGCAAAATCAGCGGGTCACTCCGGCCGTGGTCGATAAAAAGGACGCCGCAGTCGGCGACCGGCGCGCGGCGATTGATCTCACGGAGGCACGCGCAAAGACGGTGATCGAAAAAGATTCCCATCGACCGGAGGCCGTGACGCGCCAGCTCAGCGCCTTCGATCATCGTGAGTCTGGCATCAATCCTTCGGCGCAAGTGGAGAAGCCGCCGACCGTGACGCGTTATCAATCCAGCCTGACGGCGGCGAGCGTCACTAATATGAGCCGCTTTCCTGCGCTCAATCAGGCCACGACCGCGCGTGTGAACCGCTTCATCTTTCGCCGCAACGAGCCGTCTGCTCCCGTGCCGGCGGCGTCGGTCGTACCCGCCGCGAGTGGGCCGCGCCCCTGATCCTCGTTTCAGGTCGAAGAGCTGTTTTCGCGTCCTGCAGCTTAATATGCAGTTTGGGCAAGTGTGGGATGAGTTGGACCCCGACCATGCGCCCATCGACCTCGACGTTACCCTGGAAGAAATTCGCCGCCATGATGCCGATCTGATTCTGCTTCAGGAGGTGGAACGCGCGCAACCCGGCGGAGTACAACTCCAGCCACCGCCCAACTTCGCGCGACTACGGGCCGAGCTCGATGGCTACAATAGCTGTTTCGCCTACCCGAAAGCCGACCCTCGCGAACTGCCCTTTGGCATCGGGCTGGCGATTTTTTCCCGCGGCCCCTTGCACGATTCCATGCGGCTCGATCTTCCGTCACCGTCGATCGAGTTCGATTTTTTTGGTCACAAGACCACGCCCACCGACCGCGTGTTTATCGGGGCGAAAACCGTGCTGCTTGGTCGGGAGGTTCAGCTCTACAACACGCACCTTCTCGCGTTTTTTCATGTTGGGCGCGGGCCACAGCGAGTGTGCCTCGCAACGCAACTTGGTCGCCGATCAAATCACCGGCGCGAGCGTCGCCACGATTCTTACCGGTGATTTTAACGAGAGCAAACACGAGGTCCTGGTGAGCCAGTTCGCGGCCTGCGGTTACGCCACGGTGCAGACCGACGAAGTCACCTGGCGCCGCCGGCCGTTCGTGCTCGACCACATTTTCTATAACGCGCCGCTTTGCTGCGTCAGTCGTGCGGTCTGCCGGACGCCGGCATCTGACCACCATGCGCTCGTGGCGGATTTCGAGTTTGTCTGAAAGGGCTGCGATATCCGCCGTAGCGCGATGGGTCGGAATAGGAATTCGGGCGGTTGGCCGCTACGCGGCGCTAAAAATTAATTGGCGGCGGCAAACCGAGCATACGGCGATGGACGCGCGGAGCATGCGGCCGGAGCCGAGTAACTTCTGGGGCTTTTTTGGGGCAAAAATCCGTTTGGGTACCCCCGCGCTATTTTCCGCGCCGGACCTTTTCTTTTTCCGCGTCGCGTTCTTCCTCGATCCGAATGCGTTCGCTCGCCATCTGCTCCCGGATCTTGGCGACTTCGTCTGCTTTCCGCTCCACGAGAACTTGGTTGAGTTGTTGCTTTAGGAAAATTTCCCGTTCGGCGAGCTTCCCCTTGTAGAGCTGGTCGAGCTCCGCCAGCCGGGTCTTTTTTTCCGCGGTCACGGGCGCGCCGGCCGAAGGGTCCGATTTGGCAAGACGATCCATCGCGAGTTCGTAGGCACTTTTCATAGGCTTGAAATTGCCGCGGCAACGCCCCGAACACACGGCAATTTTTTCGGTGCGCGCGAAGCGCTTCGCACGCAATTCAGCGGGATTGCTTGGTCGCAGAGCGACTGGCAACGCGTGCGTTTGGGCGCGGTTTATCCAATGCGCGCTACCCAAACTTTACCCCGAAAATCAGCGCCGCTGCGACGAGGACAAAGGGCGGCCAAAATCCACCGGCGGTCCGCCGCCACCCGAGTGCATAGCCGGCCATCAGGCTTGTGCCCAACGCCGCGAGTGCAACGCCACCCATCCAGGTCACCGTGAAACGCGCGGGGACAAATGCCCCGGGTACGGCCACGCCTAGGCGGACGACGCGCTCGATGCAAAGCAGCGCGACGGCCGAGGCGTGATTGCAAAAGATCGCACCTCCGTTCCAGCCGGTCAGCCCGAACACCAGTGCGGCAAATCCGCTGAGCGTCACGACGCCGGCGGCGGGAATGAGCGCAAGATTCGTCACGAGCGAACCCGGGGTTAGCAGCCCAAAATATTGCACGCCGGTGAGCAGACCGACCAAGGTCGTCGATATGCCGACCGCAAGCGCTGCCGCCGTCCATCGCCACGCGTCGCTGACCTTATGTTGCCACCAGCGCCGCGTCACCCGTGGCAGTGCGGCCCATGGCGTCCATCGTGCGATCCATGTCTCGCCCAGGGGAAGTCCGAGCAAAAGCAGCGTTGCCACGATGCCGTAGCTCATCACGAAGCTCGCACTGAAAAATTGCAGGGGTGCGAGCACGAGCACCAACAGGGCTGACGCCACGAGTGCCGCCAAGATGCCCGCTGGTTGCCAGAGCGCTAATGCGCCCTGTACAAACACGGCCATCGCAAAGGCGCGCACGGCTGAAGGGGCCGCGCCCGTGATGTCGACAAAGAGCCATAATAGCGCCGTACCAAGGGCGAATTTGACCGGTGGCCAGCGCCGCAGCGGTTGCAACAACACCGCCTGCAACGCCGCGGCGAGGACCGCGATGTTCATTCCGCTGATCGCGAAGAGATGCATCGTACCGCTGTCCCGGAACAACGTTTGCTGCTCTGCACTGAGTTCATGCGTTTCACCGAGGATCATCGCGCGCAGGAGGGCCGCGAGTTCCGGCCGTTTGGACTCGATTCCGAGTGCGAGTATCACGCGAAATTGTGCGACCGCTGCTGCGCAGAAACGGGCGTAGAGCGTGGGCGGGCGCACCGCCGCCACAATCCGGCCACGTTGCAGGCGGAAATTTATGCCCACATCGTCGAGATAGCTTTCAAAAGAATTAGGTTCCGGCGCTTTCGGTAGCGCCGCGAGCACTCCAATCGCACTGATCTCGGAGGTGGGTAGGGGCGCCGCTTCTCCTTTGCGCAGCGCGAGTGAGAAATAGATCCGCTGTCCCGCCAGCTCATGCCATGGCGCATCGCTGGGCTTCACACGCCCCAGGCCTGTCACCTTTTTTGCGTCGCTTTGGGGGAACGTACGATCGACGCGCAAGGTCAGGCGTGCTTCACGCGGCGGCCGGTCGTCCCATTCCGGCAGACGCATCCGATGGATCGCGTAACTCGAAGCTCCTGCCAGGACCATTGCACCAGAAAGTAACACCGCCCACCACAGGATCCGTTGCGCCGCGAACCACGCGCACACGGCGAGGATCAGTGCGCCCGCCAGCATCCATCGCAGATTCATGAGCGCTCCGTACCGCCCTGTGACCAACCCCGCCATAAAAGGGAGCACAAGCCACAACAACGGTGCGCGATGGCCCAGACTGCGGCTGCTCATGATCTGGAGTTAACCGGCCGCGGTCACGGATCGACGCAATTTCTCCCATAAGACAGAGTCGGGCGAATCGATGAAAACGGCGGCGGGCGGCGTTCAGCTCTTGTCGCGGCTGATGTGCACCGAGGTGCAATTCCGAAGCGTCCGGCGCCGCCTTTCTCAATCTGTTGTGCCCAAACTTCGCCGCGAAATTGCCTTCTCATTCCCGCGCCTTAGCGTGCATTCATCCGTCATCCATGGCCTCTCCTGCGCAAGACGATCTCTTCGGTGACCTTCCTCCACCGCCCTCGCTTGAGCCCGTCTTTCCTTCCGCGTCGGCCAAGCCCAGTCACCAACCGTTGGCCGCCCGTATGCGCCCGCGCCGCTTGGCGGATGTCGTTGGGCAGGAACATTTGCTTCGTCCCGGTTCGTTGCTGCCGCGCCTCGTCGCGCAAAATCGCTTTGGTTCGCTTCTCTTCTACGGTCCGCCCGGCTGCGGCAAAACCAGCATTGCTGAGGCCATCGCCCACGAAACGCGCAGCCGTTTTGTACGCGTCAACGCGGTCATGTCCAACGTGGCCGAGCTGCGCGAAATTCTCGCGGCCGCGCGCCGACGGCCCGAGGCGGCGACGATTCTTTTCATCGACGAACTTCATCGCTTCAACAAATCACAGCAGGATTTGCTGCTGCCCGACGTGGAGGAAGGCACGGTCCGTCTGATCGGCGCCACCACCCACAACCCTGGTTTTTACGTCAACCCGCCGCTCCTTTCCCGCAGCCATCTTTTCCGGCTCGAGCCGCTCGTTCCCGCGGCCATTGCCGGCGTGTTGGCCGCCGCACTGATCGATGTCGAGCGTGGCCTCGGATCCCGCGGCGTAACCGCCGAGCCCAAACTCCTCGCTGATCTCGCGGTGTTGTGCGACGGCGACCTAAGGCGCGCACTCAATGCCCTTGAAGTGATCGTGCATGGTCTGCCGGAAAATGCCCCGATCACGACGGCCGACCTAGAGGTGTTCGCCCGCGAGCGCCGGATTCGTTACGACGCCGACGAGGATGAGCATCACGACACGATCTCCGCGTTCATTAAAAGCTGTCGCGGCGGCGATCCGGACGCCGCGATGTACTGGCTGGCGAAGATGCTGGCCGGCGGCGAGGATCCGCGCTTCATCGCCCGACGGCTCGTGATCCTCGCGAGCGAAGACGTCGGTCTCGCCGATCCCAATGCTCTCTCGCTCACGGTTGCTGCGCACCACGCCTGTGATTTCATCGGTCTGCCCGAAGCCGAACTTACGCTCGCCCACGCGACGCTCTACATCGCGACCGCGCCGAAGAGCAACTCGGCCACCATCGCGCTCGGTGAGGCGCATGCCGCGCTGAAGTCTGCGCCGGTTCAGACGGTGCCGGCGGCTCTCCGCGCGAAAGGCGGTCAGGCCAACAAACGCATGGGTCACGGGCGCGACTACGACTACTCGCACGACTTTGTGGAAAATGTTTCCGGACAGGATTACCTCGAGCAGCCCCTGATATTGTACACGCCGAAAACCGTGGGGGCTGAAGCCGGGATCGCCGAGCGCCTCGCGCGCTGGCGCGCCGTGAAAGTAAAAGTCCGGACCAAACCGGCGTGAACCAATCGCCCGGTGGAATGGGCTTCCGCGGCATCGGTCCGCGGTAGATTGCGCGCCACGAACACCTAGACCCTGCTCGCGTTGGGTTCGTGGACGCTTTTTTTTCCGCTCGAAGTTCAAGAGCACGCATCCCTGCCGCTGAAGCCCGTGGCCTCGGTGCCGTTGCCGGCTCCGGCGCCGACGCCAAGACCTAAACCAAAACCGACGAACGCGCCGGAACCAATGCGCATGATTGAAGGCATGGCATGGTGGTGGGCGGCGGATTTCCGCGGCTGAAAACTGCGAACAAAATCGCAGCAAGTGCGAACGCGCCGAGTTCGAACGAAGATCACTCCTGCGCTAAAGGTTCGCAGCGCAGCGGCACTCGGTGCTGATCGCGATTTTCTTCCGACCGTGATTTGAACCTTCCCGTTGTCGTGCCTTATCCGAATGGCGGCGTCCGTGCCCCGCGTTGACAGCTCCCGTCCGGCTCGCGACGGTTTTCGGCATGCCTGTTTCCGCTTCCGCTCCGTTTGATACGGTCGAGTCCGTCGTCGCCGATGTGGCCGCGGGAAAGCTCGTCATTGTGACGGACGACGAGCAGCGGGAAAACGAGGGTGACCTCATTATGGCCGCCGAAAAGGCGACGCCGGAGACTGTGAACATGATGATCCGCTACTGCAGCGGAATTGTATGCGTACCGACGCTTGAGCCCCAGCTTCAGCGCCTCGGCCTCGGCCCGATGGTGCAGCGCAACCGGGAGGTGCAACGCACCGATTTCACCGTGAGTGTCGATGCCGCGGACGGCATTAGCACCGGCATCAGCGCCGCAGATCGGACGAAGACGATTCGGCTCATCGCCGATCCAGCCGCGCGGGCCGAGCAACTCGTGCAACCCGGCCATGTGTTTCCGTTACGCGCCCGTCCCGGCGGTGTGCTCGAGCGCGCGGGTCACACCGAGGCGGCCGTCGATCTCGCGGTGCTGGCCGGTTTGAACCCGAGCGGCGTGTTGTGCGAACTGGTCAACGATGACGGTACCGTGCAGCGGCTGCCACAGCTCGTGGAGTTCGGGAAAAAATTTGGGCTAAAAATGATTTCGATCGCGCAACTCATCGAGTACCGCGCCAAACGCGACCAGCTCGTGGAGCTCGTGTGCACGCAGCCGTTTCCCTCGGAGTTCGGCGATTTCACGCTGCACGTTTTCCGCAGCAAGCTCGATCAGCGCCAGCATCTCGCCTTCGTCATCGGCACGCCCGGGCCCGAGCCAACGCTCGTGCGGGTGCACGGCGAGAATTTGATCGGCGATGTCTTTCGTCTGCGCGGGTCGAACACGCACCGTACGCTCACGGCCTCACTCGAAGCCGTGGCCCGCGCGGGGCGCGGCGTAGTGCTCTACATGGAGCACGCGAACGGCGGCGCCGAATTATTGCGCAGGCTCAGCGTGAAACCGGGCGAGACGCCCCAGATGAGTTTCCGCGACTACGGCACGGGCGCACAGATCCTCGCGTCGCTCGGTTTACGAAAAATCCGCCTGCTCTCCAACAGTACGCGCAAAGTCGTCGGACTTGATGGCTACGGACTCGAGATCGTGGAGCAGGTGGCGGTGTAGAGCGCAGCGGACTGCGCCCGGTTTCGAGTTTCGGGTTTTGAGTTTTGAGCTGAAGCCACCTCAGCGCAGCAAGGCTGCGCTGAGGTGTTGTCGCCTCGTTTAAAACGCCGACGGTGAGCGTGCGAACTGGATCGCGCTGTCGCTGATCAGGGCGTCTTTACCGAGGCCTTTGCGGAGAGTGATCATTTCCGCGCCGGCCATCAGCACGGGGCCGTAGCCGTGAGCCGCGAGCGGACTCACGGGACGGAAATAATAAAACGCCGGGTCGAAGCCCATGCCGGTACCGACACAGGTGCCTTCGACCTGTCCCTTGGCGTTGACCATGGTCGCGACGGCATTCCATCCGAGCGAGGCCATGGGACCGTGCGCGAGCGGATCGAGCCAGCCGCGGTTGATCCCGCGCGCGATGCAGAACACAAAAATCGCCGAGGCCGAGGTTTCAGGGTAAGAGTCGCTCCGGTCGAGCAGCTGGTGCCAGAATCCATCGCCGCCCTGGGTGGCAGCAATCCCGCGCACGTGGGCCCGATACTGGGCGAGCACCGCGGCGCGGTTCGGATGATTTTCCGGCAGGACGCTGAGCAGCTCGGTCATGGCAAGGATCGCCCAGCCGTTGGCGCGGCCCCAGTGAAACGCCGGATGCGGGTCCATGTTCTGAATCCAGCCGTGCAGGTAGAGGCCCTTTTCCTTCACGAACATGCGTTCGGAAAATTGGAGAATTTGCTTCGCCGCGTCGTCGAAATATTTTTTATCGCCCGTCAGTTTTCCCATCTGGGAGAGCGCGGGAACGCTCATGTAGAGATCGTCCAGCCACAGCGAATTGTTCAGCGGCCGGTTGCGCGCGAAGGTGCCGTCGGCGAAGCGAAACTGACCGGTGCTGATAAACTTCATGTAGTTGTCGATCAGCGGACGCAGATCGCCTCCCAGGCCGGCTTGGTGCGTTTTCAGCATCGCGGCGGCGATGGAGCCCGAATCGTCGAGCGAGCGCGGTGCGATCACGTTGCGGAACGGCGGACCGCCCCGGCCTCCGGCTCCACCCTGGGCTCCGGGTGCGGGCGGCGTAGCGGGGGCAGCGGGGGCGGCTTCGAGTTGCGCGCGAAACATCGGGATGACATCCGCCATGAACTTCATCCGCTTCGCCGTGTAGTCAGTGAAACGCTTGTCGCCCGTCGCCTCGCCGGCGAGGAGCATGGCGGAGTAAGTGACGCCCCACTCATAACCGGCGAGTGGAAAGTCGCTGCGATCGAGCATGGCGTTGGGCGCGGGCTTGGAGTAGTCGGTGATCTCCTGCCGCGATGTGCGATCGATAAGGCGCGGCGGCGTCACCGTATCGAGATACGTGTAGATGCGGCCGAGCACCGCGGTGATATCCTCGACCGAACTCGGTGGATAAGGCACCGGGTACTTCGGCTGCGTGCGGCCGGCATTGATCTGGGCCGCGTTGGCCGCGGCGGCGTCGGCGGCGTTTGGCGCAGCGGGTTGCGCCGCGAGGGGCAGGGCGAGCAGGAGGGCGGTACCCAGGCCGGCGAGATTCCGGCGGACGGAGAGTTCGATGAGTTTCATAGGAAGTGGTGGGACGTTAAAATTTTGGCGGGTTGCTTTTAGGCGTAGCGGAAGCCACGAGGCTTTCGGAATCTTAAGCGAAACGCTAATGCGTTCCGCTTCTCGGGAATCCGTGCTTTTGATCAATGGCCGTCGCGCTGGAAGACTGGCTGGCCCTCCTTCATGTGAAATTGCGATGGGTGATGCGTTCGACGCCGTCGCCGCGCGCTGCACGGGGTTCTTCACTATGTTTGAAATTACGATCCGGTTTAATTTCCGCGGGGCGCTTGGTTCGAGCGGCCCGGGCTGGCCGGCACCGCGAAGGCATCGGGCGAATCGGGGTGCGCAGGGTCAAAGGCCGGCAAACCGTCGATCACCGATTTCGCGAGTTCGGTTTTATTCGCGCGGAGGCCTTCGACCACGCACTTCGCGATTTCGTAGGCGCCGTAGTTGTCGTGGTGCGTGGCGTCACGGCCGCCATTGGAAAATGCGAGCGGAGATTTCTCCGGCCCGAGGGCCTCGTAGAGTTTCGCGCTCATCGCGGCCAGATCGATATAGGCCACGCCGGTTTCCTGCGCGACCTGCCGGACGGCGGCGGGATAGTCGCCGTGCGTGTTTTTGATTTTCCCGGCGTCGTCGAAATTACGGCGCTGCACGGGACTGATCAGGACTGGCGTCACGCCGCGGCGCTTCGCCTCGGCGACGAAAACTTTCAGGTAACTCTGGTAGGTCGTGGCGGCTTCGACATACGTCTGCGGCCATGACGCTTTCTCATCGTTGTGACCGAACTGGATCAGCAGCCAGTCGCCGGCTTTTACCTGGCTGAGGATTTTATCGAGGCGCAGACCGGTGATGAACGATTTCATCGTTTCGCCCGATTCGGCGTGGTTCGCGATGGCGACGTTGGACTTAAAAAACCGCGGCAACATCTGCCCCCAACTTGCGCCCGGCTCGCGCGGTTGATCGGTGACCGTCGAATCGCCCGCGAGGAAAACCGTGATCACATCCTCGACGCGCGCAATTTCCAGCGAGCGGACCGAAGGATGCGTGCCATTGAACTCGAAGGTGAGCTTGTCGTCCCAATGCAGGACGCCCGCTTCGCGGTCGTTGAGCCGGACGGCATTGCCGCCGGGCGCGTTGAGAGGTGGCGGCGGGACGTGGCTATCGCGGACGTTGACGATGAACGTGCGGGTTGCGGTCTCGCCCGCTTTTGTCGCGAGTTGTTCCACCATCAGCCGGCGTGTTTCGGCCTTGATGGTGGTAAGAGATTCGGCGGTGCCATCGCCGAGGGCGACGGTGACGCGGTAATTTCCTTCCGGCACTTTCACCGAAAAGAAAAACGGCTGGTCGCTCGTGATCGAATCTTTGCCCGTTTTCACCGTGGGCGCGGTCCCGAGATCGAAACCGTAGCCGCGCTCGGCGCTGTATTCCATCCCGGGTGCGATATTGGTTTTGCCCGCCGCCGCCGGTCCGAACGTGAAGGCGAAGGCAGTCGCGGGAGCCGGCGTGGGCGCGGGATCAGCCGCGCGCAGGGAAATCAGAAGCAGGGAAACAACGAACCAATGTTTTTTCATGAGACGAAGGGGAAAGTTAATCGTTTATTTTGCCGTGGGACGCGGGATGAGCGTGATGTTCGGCCGGGGCGGCGCCGTCATTCCGTTTCCAAGAAAAAAGCCCGGATGCGGAGGTTGGTTGTAGGCGACGTTTTGCCAGGCGATCGAGAGCCGATACTGGGGATCGTGCATCAACGTGGGCAGACGGTGGGTCGTAGGAATCGTGGTTGTGAAAATGCGCAGCGCTTTGTTGTCGGTGGTGCGCAGGATGATTTCCTCGCGCCAGTCGCCGAAAAGATCGGCGCTGAGGGCGGGGGTGGATTTCGAACCGTTGTTCGACGTGCAGTCCGCGGCGGTGAAAATCGAATCGAGCGCGCCTTTTTCCCAGTCCCATTTCGAAACGACATTCTTGTCCAAAATTTCGCGTAGCAAATCGCCGTCCCACCAGATCGCGAAGTTTTGCGAGCGGGGCGCGGGGCCGATTTTTTCGCCTTTGGCCGTGCGCAGTCCGGCGGGCCCGCTCCACATTTCCTCGCCGGGATGACGCGGATCGATGTCGGCCGAAAGTCCGCGGCCCACGTCGACGCCGGGGCCGTCGCTCCAGATGACTTCGCCGGTGCGTGCATCGTAGCACGCGGTACCGGGCGTGCCGAGTTTCGCCGTTTCGTTTTCGTTCTCATGAATCCCGAAAACTTCCAGGCCGGGTCGCGTGGGATCGAGATCGCCGACGTGCAGCGCGTCTCCGTGCCGGAGGCCGGTGGTGAAGAGACCGCGTCCGTCATCGTCGACGACCATGGAGTGATAAACGATTTCGTCGCGTCCGTCGCCATCGACGTCGGCGACGCTGATGCCGTGCGAGCCCATGCCGCTGTAATCGTGGTTAGGCTTGCCGTCTTTGCCGGTGCCGGGCGCCTCGGAATCGAACACCCAGCGCGAGGTGAGCTTGCCGCCCCGCCAGTCCCACGCGGCGAGGACGCTGCGGCCGTAGTAGCCGCGGCACATCACGACGCTCGGGTGTACGCCGTCGAGATAGGCGATGCAGGCGAGAAAACGATTGGCACGATTGCCGGCATTGTCGTTGCCGCCGTTGCCGCCGATGCCGCCCCAGCCGCCGAGATTGCCCCGCTCCGGAATATATCCGGCGGTAGCGAGGGCGGCGCCGGTGCGGCCGGAGAAAATTGTGAAATATTCCGGCCCGGTCACGATGCGGCCAAACGTGCGCGAGCCCTGCATCGTGTCGCGCCAGTCGGCCTTGGCATCGCCGATGACTTTGCCCAGGCCGTCGATGGTGCCGTCGGCCGTGCGACAGGCGACCTCGGCGATGCCGTCGCCATCGAGATCGTAAACCATGAACTGGGTGTCATGGGCGCCCTCGCGAATATTTTTACCGAGGTTGATCGTCCATAGAAGTGTGCCGTCGACTTTGTAACCTTGAAGAAGGGTTTCGCCAGTGAGGCCGGTGGAAGCGGTATCGCGCGGGCGCTGCTCGGATTTGAGCACGATGTCGTACTCGCCGTCGCCATCGAGATCGCCGACCGAGGCGTCATTGGGCGATGTGCCGGCGGGCAGGCTCAGCGGCACTTCGATATATTGACGGGCGGGGGCATTGGCCGCGATGTGGCCGAGGAATGGCTGGCTGGGTGCGCCCTCTTTGCCTTCGAGGATGGGGCGGACGGTGTAGTGGAGTTCCTGCGCAGCGTCGGCGGGCGTGTCGGTGTAATTGGTGGAGCTCGTGATCGGGCTGGCGTTGAGTTTCACGGGCGCGCCGCCGGCGACCGCACGGTAGAGGTTGAACGAAATGGCCTCCGGCTCCGTACCGAGGAGTCGCCAGCTCACAAAAATTTTCCCATCGGGCTGTTTCATCGCGACTACGCCACGCCCGAGATTTTCCATCTGGCGAGGTGGGAGGGTAGCCGCGCTCGCGGAGAGCGCGAAGGCGAGAAAGAGAGCGGACCAAGAGAGGATGGAGGTGAATTTCATGCGGGAGATTGTGCGGCGGGATGGGATCGAAGGCAGGGCGCGTGGCCTCTAACGCGCCGGTGGGACGTGGCTATGACGCTCCGGCGTTGTCGCATGCGGCGGGTTAGGGATAACCCACGTGGCCTCGGAGAGGTCAGAAAAATTCATGGCGCGACCTTTTTTAAGTCGAGATGCGCGGCTTCCCAGTCAGCCAGCCAAGGGCCGGCGAGGTCGAGGGTTTCGAGGGCGTTGAGCGCCCAATGAATGCTCGCGACGCCGTGCAACTGCCAGCCCACCGGATCGCCGATAAAGGACGGATCCGTCACCGGCTTCACCACATTCGCGTTTGCGATGCGGGCGGGCGTGTTGAGCGGCGGGAGCGAATTGCCGATGAGTTTTTCCCACGCGAGCAGACCGAGGGCTTTGTCGTTCTTCGCATGCGCGGCGTACGCGAGGAGACGGGGCGCGGTCATTTGGCCGCCGTTCACCTGCCGGCCGATCGCCGCGGTTGCGGCGACCCAGCCGTTCCAGAATGCGGGGACGTCGAACATCGGCTCGAGTTCGAACATGTTTTCCGGCCCGCCAAACAGCATGTCGAAATAGCGGCCGGGTAATTGTCCATCGGGTCCGATCTTCGCCGCCATCGTGCGCATGTCGGCCGTGATGCGGTCGTGCCAAAGCGGTTCGCCGGTGCGCTGCGCTTCCATCGCCCAGTTCATTGCGTAACACATCCACTCGAGGTTGAGCTGGGTGGAGACCACATGCGTCGTGGGCCGTGCGGCAAATTGCTCAGGTCGTGGCGCAGGATTGGCGCGCGCGTCGAGCCGCGGGCTGCCATCGGCGTTGGGTACGTAATGGGAGCCGTTGAATTGCTGCAGATACGAGAATGTCAGATCGGCGTCGATCTGCTCGCGCATCAAATCGCCGACGCGCTCATCGGTGGTGAGAAAATAATAAAATTGTTTCAGCCCTGCGTGGCTGATGCGCGGTTGCTTCGCGCCGTCGCCCCAGTGGCTGACGTTGTGCCGCGAGCCGAGTGGTGCGAACGGCCCGATGTGATGCACGTCGACCTCGCTCGTCTGGCGCGTCATCGCCTCGGCCATGCGGAAAATATCGGAGCGGCCGCTGCGGAGAAATGTGTACCACAGCACCATGTCGGGCATGAGCTCGGTATTGGCCCACGCCCAGCCGCCGACGTCGTAGCGCCACTCGTGCCGGCCGAAATCGTAGTTGTGCATGATATCGCCGAAATCCCAGAAGCCGTACCACGAGCGTTCGTCGACCTGCTTGCGGTAGAAATCCACGAGACCGTTCACCTGATCCTCAACCCAGCGGGCGGCCGGGGACGTGCGATTGGGGAGGGCCCAGTGGCCGAAGACCGTTTGGGCGTGATAATATTCCGGCGTGCAGACCAACATCGGCGGCTCGCTCGCGGTTTGCGCCATTGCGACGAGCTGCTCGTTGGCCGGAATCGCGCCGAAGGCCCAGAGGGTCAGATCGCTGGTGTTGGCTACGCCGAGTGGCGTGGACCAGCCGGGTTTCCAATCTTCGTAGTTCGTGGAGAGACCGTGCGGCCCGGTGTCGTAATGCCGCAGATCCATCGCGTCGGCCGCGGGCGACCAGAACCATAATTTGATCTGGCCCACGGGTTGAGCGCCGCCGGTGAGCTCGATGGACGAGGGATATTTCTGCCAGAAATTTTTCAACGCGACGGCGATGCCGCCTGACACATCTCCGATCAACGCGAGGCCGCGGGCGCGATGGCCATCGGTGACGTGAAGCCACGCGCCGGCGTCGGTGGTGCGTTTGTGGATGGAAAAACTATTGGGCCCGAGCTGCGTGAGTTTGGCGTCGCCCCAAATCGGCATGGTTTGCAGCGCGGCCTGCGAGCCGGCGGAAAGATTAGCGACATTCGGCACGCGCTGGCCGGCGAGGTGCGGCGGGGAGAGCGTGGCGATTTCTTGGCCGGTTTGGGTGCGATAACCCGGCAACATGCGGACGGGCTGAGCCCACACGCCGTCGCCATCGCCGACGAAACGGAGGTGGCGGTTGTGCAGTTCCTCGCGGAACGGCACGTCGAACGCGAGGCCGAGGCCCTTGATAAAATCGGTCGCGGCGTCGCCGTCGAAAATCCAAGAATGGACGACGCGGATCTGGCCGGAGCCCGCGAAGAAATAAAGGCGAAGCGTAAACGGCAGCCATTCGCGCGGGCCGGTCAGGGCGCGATGCACGCCTTCGATTTTTACGACGGCGCGGACCGGGCCGGATTGTTCCAGCGTGAGCTTGGTCACGCGACCGTTGAACGCTTCTTCGCGAATGATCCCTTGGGTCGTGTACGCGGAGCGATCTTCACGGCGCACGATGAGCCGGCCGTTTTGGGCGACGACCTGATCGGCGACAGTGAGCGAATCGACGATGGCGTTGCCCTGTTTCAGCAAACGAGCGCGCACGCCGCCCGTGTCGATTGTGATGCCGTTAGCGTCCTCGCTGGCGGTGACGCGCGCCGCCGCAGCGGCGGGTTGACCCGGAGTGATTGTGAATGGGCCGTTGAGATTTGCGTCGAGGCTGGCCGCGTGGCCGGTCCACTTGAGTGAGCCGTCGGGCCAATACGCCATCGGCCAGGTTTGAACGGGGAGGGATTTGCCGTCGGCGGAGCGGAGGGCGAGGGCGTCGGACTTCTGGATTTTCCCCTTCGGCCACGGCACGCCCCAGCTCACGACAGCATCGGTGGCGGGAGCGGCACCGCCGAGCCAGTGGAGGGCAACGGGTGCGTCGGCGGCGACGACCGGGGCCGCGAGGAGAGCGAGTAAGGGCGCGACGCGAATTGAGCGCAGAGTCAGGCGGGGCAAAAACATGGGGAAAGCGGTTCGATCCAGACGGAGGGCGATTCTGGCGATGGGCAGGACGGTTTGGGCGTCGCGTCGATTCCTCGCAACGCGCGGTGAACCGCGGACAGTTCGGCGGCGCTAGCTCTAACGAGGCCCGCTGAAATCGAGGTAGGTCAGCTCGCTCGCCAGCGCCGGAGCGTCCTTCACATTTACTAAAGATCGCGGCCGGCCGATGCCTCATCAGCAAAACTCCTTCCGGCCGCGCGTCGCGCTTCTTTTCAGGTCTTCAGGTTTGCCAGCGGCGGGGTGCGCGTTGAACGTCGCCGACCATGATTAAACCACGCGCTCTTCTTTTTTCGACCCTCGCGGTCCTTTTCGTTGCTGGCTGCGGCAAGTCCGATTCCACGGTGTCAGCGGCGGCCCCTGCGGCTGCGGCAAAACCCGCGGGCCCGCGCACGATTGAAATCACGGCCGGCGATAACAACACGATGGTCTTCAGCGTGACCTCGATCGAAGCCAAGGCCGGCGAAGAACTCAAAGTGGTGTTCTCCAACAACGGCACCGCGCCGAAGGAAGTCATGGGGCATAATTGGGTGCTGCTCAAAAAAGGCAGCGATCTCGCGGCGTTCGCGACGGCTGCGATGGTTGCGAAGGACACCGATTACATTCCGCCGGCCCTCAAGGATCAGGTCATTGCTCACTCCGAAGTGCTCGGGCCCCGCAAATCCGCCGAAGTGACGTTCAAGGCTCCGACCGAGCCGGGCGAATATCCGTATCTCTGCAGCTTCCCCGCCCATTTCCAAATCGGAATGAAGGGCGTGTTGATCGTGAAGTAAGGTTCGATTGTTTTGGGGACTGTAGCGCGGGCGGTGCCTAATACCCCGCCCACCAGTTAGTCTCGAAAAAATCGGTATTTTGGTCGCTGGATGCGGGCCAAAGCTTTGGTGCGTGCCCGGTGCATCAACGTTGCTGCTGGCTGGGCTCGCGATCTTGATCCGAACCGTCATCGAAGCCGGCTCGGTAGCGTGGTTCCGATTACTTCAATCGCTCGGAAACACGCGTGCTCATGGCATCGCACCGGCGGCACCGCCCTACGCGTCTCAGCGCACCGCCGGCCACCACTGGTAGAGGAAGAAATAGACCAGCACGCCGGTGACGGACACGTAGAACCAGATCGGAAACGTCACGCGGGCCCAGGCTTTGTGACGGATGAAGTCCCCTTTGATCGCGTAGAGAAACGTGCGCGGTACAATGTAGGCGACGGCGATCGCGAGGATGATGTGCGAGATCAGCATCGTGTAGTAAAAGCCCTTGATGAAACCTTCGCCGCCGAAGGGCGTGTGCACCCCGCGGATGAGAATCTTGTGCGTCACGTAGCCGATTAGAAAAATGGCCGAGACCACCATCGCGGTCGTCATGACCTTTCGATGCGCTTCTCGCCGTCCGCTTTTGATCAGGATGAAGCCGGCGGAAATCAGCACCGTGGCGATCGCGTTGAGCGAGGCGTTGAGCGCGGGAATGTCTTGAACGGTCATGGAGGCGGAGGATGTGTTTCGGATTCTTAAAGCAGACAACAAGGGTAACGGAGAGGGTCAGGGCCGCGGTCGCTTCGTTTCCTCTGGACCCGCGGTGAGAATTTCCGGGTCAGAAGTTCGCCATGCGGTCAGCCACCAGCGCGCCGAGGACCAGCGGAAGATACGCGATGGAGCAGAGAAAGAGTTTTCGCGCGGCTGCGTCGCGGCCTTCCGCGCGGAGAAAAACCACGGCGCGCCACAGAAACCAGCTGCCACCGGCAATGGCGACCGCGCCGTACCACACCGTCGCGAGGCCGAGCAGCCACGGGGCCAGACTGACCGCGATCAGAGCGAGCGTCGTCACCAAGGACCAGCCGGCCACCCAGCCGCCTTTTTCGTCGCGCACGGGCAGCATCGGAAAATTGACGGCGGAATAATCGCGCCGGTGGGTCCACGCGACGGCCATGAAGTGCGGGATTTGCCAGAAAAACAGGATGCCGAACAAAATTCCGCCGAGCGCCGTCACGCGGTTCTCGGCCGCTGTCCAACCGATCAGAGGCGGAAATGCGCCCGCGATCGCACCGATCTCTGTGCTCCACCGCGACCAGCGTTTCGCCGGGGTATACCAGCCGAGATACGCAATGATCGTCAGCAGGGTGAACAGCGCCGACAGATAGTTCACCTTCGCGAAAAATAGAAATAACGCCGCGAGGCACATCAGCCAGCCCAAGACGAACGCGGACCCGGTCGGGATTTTGCCGGTCGGAATCGGTCGGTCGGCGGTGCGTTTCATCTGCGCATCGGTATCGCTCTCCATCCATTGGTTGAGGGTGGCCACGCCACCAGCCGCGAGGGAGGTGCCGATGGCCACGAGGATCAGGCGCAGGGAATTGGACTCGGGCCGCGCCGCCAGATACCCGACCAGGGCCGTAAGCACGGAGAGCAGGCTGAGCCGCGGCTTGGTCAGCTCGAGGTAATCGCTGAGCTTGGCCGCGACGGGCGCTACGGTGGTTTCAGCGGTCATGGAGTTTAGGCTCTTCGATCGGATCACGATGAGCGAGCCATGTGAGCGAAAAAGCGGTGGCGAGCGTCGCGGCGCCCACGAGCACGTGTCCGGTGGTCATCGTCGCCGCCCGCCGGCTCCAGATGATCCACGCCCCGAGCAGAAGTTGAAACGCCAGCAGACTCACGAGCCACGACGCGCCGCAGCGCATGAGCAGGGACGTGCCGCGATCCCTCCAGATCTTCACGGCAAACCACACGAGCGAGACCGTAAGGATGAGCGCCATCACGCGGTGGGCAAAATGGATCGCCACGTGAAAACTCCACTCGGGCGGCAGTAGTCCGCCGGCGGCGGTCGAATAGGGAAACGTCGGAATAGCGAGCCCGGCGAAGCTGTGACGCATCACCGCGGCGATCCCGAGCTGGGCGAAAAGCAGGCCGCAGCAGATCACACCGGCGCGGCGCAATCCTGCGCTCACCGCGGCGGGACGTTCGATCCAGCCGCGCGTGCAGGCCAGTGCGATCGCAATCAAGGTGCAGACGAAGAGCTGCGCGAGGCACGCATGCAGCATGGCGAAAAGCCGGCCGACGCTGGTCTCACCGCTGGCGATTTTCACCGGATCGAACAGGACGCGCATGCCGCCGACGACGGCTTGCGCGATCACGAGCCCGAAGGCGAAGACCGCAAGTTTCCGCAGCCATGCACGTTCCTCGGTGCGCCAGAGCCAGATCGCGAGCACGAGCGTGATGATGCTCATCAGCCCGGCGCTCAGCCGGTGGGAGTGCTCGGCGAACATGGCGAGATTGTCGAGCCAACCGATGGGGTTGAGGGAGCCGTTCGACAGCGGCCAGTCGGGAAACGCCATGCCCGCGCCGATACTCGTGGTGAACGCCCCGAGCACGACCAACACAAAGACCCACGCGCTGCCCAGCACGGCAAAGGCCGAGAGGGCGGGCTTGTAGCCCGCAGTGCGCTGAAGCGGTGAGCCGTAGGCCATGAGCGGAAGGAGCGTTGAGAAGAAGCGCAGGTGCTGGCCGCCGCAAACCCTTTGACAATGTTTTCCACCCGCGAATCTGTGATGTAATGAAAACTTATGCGCGCCGCACGCTTGGGTTGATTCTGGCCGGCTTGATTTTAACTGGGGCAACGGGCTGCGATCGAACTGAGAAAAGTGGCGCCGCGGCGTCGGCGCCGGCGGTCGCGGCCAGAGCCGACGGGGCCGAACGCTATGCGTTGACCGGCGAAGTTTTGTCCGTGAATGAGGCGGGCAAGGCGATCACGGTGCGGCACGACGAGGTCAAGGGACTCATGCCGGCGATGACCATGGATTTCGCGGTGTCGGGCGGCGATGTGCGGGTGTTGAAAGCCGGGCAGCACATCCGCGCGGAATTGGTCCGCGAGAAAAACGGCGATTCCCGTCTGGAAAAAATCTGGCCAGACGACCAGGCGACGAATGCCGCGATCGCCGCCGGCGCACGGGGGTTGCGGGAGGATACCATGACCAAGGGCAAGGCCGCGTATCGCGAAATGGGCGAGGCGATCCCGAACTTCACGCTGTTGGATCAGGAAGGCCGGGTGATCACCAGCGGCCGCTTTCGCGGCAAGACCGTGATGTTGAATTTCATTTTTACCCGGTGCCCGTTCGTCGACAAGTGCCCGGCGGCGACTTTGAAAATGATGGCGGCGCAAAAGCAGGTTAAGGCAGCCGCGCTGCCGAACATCGAGTTGATCTCAATCACGCTGGACCCGGCCTACGACACGCCGGGGATTTTGAAGGAGTACGCGGCGGTCCGCGGGATCGATCCGGCGAACTTCTCGTTTCTCACCGGACCGGAAGGCGCGATCCGTGATTTGCTCACGCAATTTGGCGTCGTGGCGGAATTCGAGGGCGACTTGTTGAAGCACAGCCTCGCTACGCTGTTGATCGATCCGACGGGGAAAATCATCCATCGCGCCGACGGCAGCGGGTGGGAGCCGGAAGAATTTGTGGCGAAGATGAAAAAGTGAACGACGAAACTTCCAGTCCTGTAGGCGGGGCGTCCGCACCCCGCAGCGATGGGGTAGATAATCCCGTGCGAATGCGGGGTGAGGGTGCGCCGCATTCGGGTTTAGCTGCACGGCAGTGGCGGCAGGCGGCTTGGATCACGTTGGGTGCGGTGGCGGTGTTTTTGTTTCTCCGCTTCCTGCCGACGGGCACGAATCTCAATCACATGGACTTTCGCGCGACGGGGGGAAACTCCTTCGATTTCTGCGATCCGTTGAACCCGCAGTTCATTCCGGTCGTCGACGTGCGTTCGCCGGTTGCGATGTCGCTGACGACGGCCGGAGCCGCGGTGCGGGCGGGCGAATCCGCGCGCGGCACGATGACCCTGAAAACCGCGAACGGGAAATTGATCTCGCCGGAGGATCTGCTCGTGGTGCACACGAAGAGACTGCATCTCCTGATCGTCGATCCGGCGCTCGGGGACTATCAGCATGTCCATCCGACGCCGGGCAAAAATCCTGGCCAGTGGAATTTTGAATTCACACCACGGCGGACCGGAATTTATCGCGTGTTCGCCGACTTCACCCCGGTGGCGACAGCGCGCGGATTGTACGCCAGCGCGGATTTGGCCGTGACGGACGGCATCAGTCCGATGGTGTCACCGGCCGACCTCGCCACGGTTCGAGCGGCGGCGAAGTCGACCTGGTCCGTGGAGCGAGACGGCATTCGTTTCACGCTGACGCCTAGCGCGGAGCCGGTGCGGGCCAGGCAGGTGGTGGACTTGAAGTTTGCCGCCACGCGGGCCGATGGCGGCCGCGTCGCACTCGAGCCGGTGATGGGCGCGTTTGCGCATCTCGTGGCGTTCGATGAGGCCCGGCGCGGTTTTGCTCACTTGCACCCGATGGAAACGGATCTGCTCGCTCCGCCTGATCCGGTGAAGCCGGCGCTTTCGTTTAAGATCACGATTCCCAGCGCGGGCCGATACGTGATCTGGGCGCAGGTTAACGTCGAGGGACGCGAGACGTTTTTGCCCTTTTGGTTCGACGTGGCGCCGTGAGCTTCCGCTCGAGGGCGTCCATCGTCTTGGCGAAAGCGTGTCCGAGATCGACGTGGTAGGCGTCGGCGCACACCAGCACGGACCAGAGGCAGTCGGCGAGTTCGTGGGCGAGTGCAGCCTCGAGGTTCTTGGCCGGGCGCCGGCCGATCTTGGGCCCGGCGCGGCTCAAGCACGGTGCTCGGTTGACGTGGGCGGCAGATTTTTATCCGTGTGGGCGATGATCGTTCGTCATTTTCACGCTTGAGCGCGATTTTTCATGAAATTGTCACGGGGGCGCTCAATGCGAGCCGGCTCGAGCAAGCGGCTACCGTCCTGGGGGTGATCTTCGTGTGGCTGGCGATGCGGGAAAGTTTGTGGAATTTCCCGGTGGGCTTGGTGCAAGCGGCGTTGTCCGGCTGGGTTTTTTTTCAGGGGAAACTCTATTCCGACGCCGTCCTGCAGGTGATATTTTTTGCGGCGATGATCTATGGCTGGTGGCACTGGGGTCGGGGAACGAAAGACGAAGCGGCGCTGGCCGTGCAGCGTTTATCGTTGCGGGGCCGGCTGGCGTGGTCGCTCGGCACGCTGGCGGTGTGCGGGGCATGGGGTGCGGGGATGGCGACCTTTACGGATGCGGCGTTGCCGTGGTGGGACGGCTTTATTTTTGCGGCCAGCGTGACCGCGCAGTGGCTGCAATCGCGTAAGATCCTCGAGAACTGGCACGCGTGGATTATCACCAACACGGTCGCGATCGGCGTTTATTGGAGCCGGGGATTTTATTGGTTCGCGGTGCTCTATTTTATTTTCTGGCTGCTGGCTTGGGGTGGGCTCCGAGCCTGGCGCGAATCATGGCGGAGGGCGCATGGCTGACGTAAAGCGCATCGCAATTTTCGGCACGGAGTCCACCGGCAAGACCACGCTGGCCCGCATGCTGGCGAACCACTTCGAAGAGCCGTGGGCCGCGGAATACGTGCGGGAATACTGGGATACCCACGACGGAAAAATCGGGCCCGCCGATCTCGATGCGATCGCTCGAGGTCAAATCGCAAACGAGGAAACGGCGGCCGCGCGCGCGCGGCGCGTGGTTTTTTGCGACACCGAGCTGATGACGTGTGTCCTGTGGAACGACCTCCTGTTTCCCGGCGCCTGCCCGGTGTGGGTGCGTCCGGAGGCTGAGGCGCGCGCCCGGAATTTTTCGCTCTTTTTATTCTGCGACACGGATGTCGCGTTCGCGCCCGATCCCCAGCGTTGTTTTCCCGACGACGCACGGCGGATCGCGGCAGGAAAACTTTGGCGCGACACGCTCGCGCAACGCGGTCTCCCGTGGAAGCAGATCGCGGGCGGCTGGCCCGCCCGTGAAGCGGCGGCGATTGCAGCGGTCAAAGCGTTGCTGGACTAGCTTCGCACCGGGACGGTGCGCGCAGGAACCCCGCTCCTTTTCTCCGTCGTCTACGAACAATCCGAGGGCCGCGGGAAAGTCTTGAAGACAATCAAAGACCCGAGGCTCACGTGGGTTCATTATTTCGTGGGCAAGGGTGTGTTTTTCGGAGCGGGTATCCGGGCCAATAAGCTTGGGCGAGAAGCGAAACGCCTCCGCGTGATCGAGTGGTCGGATAGCGCGGGCTTGCGCGCGCGAACGCGGACCGGTGCTCTGGCCGGATGACGAGTGGAGACGACGATTATGCGCAGCGCTTCGGCGGCGTGGCGCGCTTGTTCGGGAGCGCCGCCTTGGCGCGTTTGCGCGCGGCGCACGTCGCCGTGATCGGGCTGGGCGGCGTGGGCTCGTGGACCGTGGAAGGTCTCGCGCGGAGCGGGGTTGGCGCACTGACGTTGATCGATCTCGACGATGTATGCGTGACCAATGTTAACCGCCAGCTGCCGGCGCTCGACGGCCAGATCGGCCGGCCGAAATCGGCCGTGCTCGCGGAACGGGTGCGGTTGATCAACCCGGCCTGCCGGGTGGCGAGCGTCGCGGAATTTTTCACGGCGGCGACCGCGGAGCGTCTCCTGGCGCCGCGCTTCAATGTCGTCGTGGATGCGGTCGACTTGATGTCGCACAAAGCGCTGCTGATCGCGGAGAGCGTGAAGCGTGGCTGCGGCTGCGTGACGGTGGGCGCGGCGGGTGGACGGCGGGATGCAACGCGGGTTCGGGTGAGCGATCTGGGCGATTCCGGGAGCGATGAATTGCTGCGGCAGGTCCGGAAAAAATTACGGCGCGACTACGCTTTCGCGAAAGGCGAGGGCCATCGCTATGGCGTGCGTTGCGTATGGACCGACGAGCCGCCGGTGTATCCGTGGGCGGACGGGACCTGTCGCGCGACGGTCGAACCGGGCAGCAACCTGCAGTTGGACTGCGCGACGGGCTTCGGCACCGCGGTGTGGGTCACGGGCGCGTTTGGTCTCGCGGCGGCACAGGAAGCGGTGCGCGTGATCGTGGGTGACGATTTTAGCGCGCGAGGATAAGCGCGGCTAAGCTCGGCGCCTTGCGACGAAAAAAAGGGCCGCAGCAAGCTGCGGCCCGAAAATCAGAGCAGGCGCCTCAAGCGCCGCTTACTTCAGCAGCATGTCCTTCACCGTTTTACCGGCGGGGATCATCGGCAAGACGTGCTCCGTGTAGGGCACGATCACGTCGAGGACGTACGGGCCGTCGTGGTCGAGCATTTCCTGGATCGCTTCGCGTAGCTCGCTCTTCTTGTGCACGCGGCGCGCTTTCACGCCGAAGCCTTGGGCGATGGTGACGAAATCAGGGTAGATGCCGGCGAGGTTATCGGGGCTGCCGACGTTGGTCTCGTCGCCGAGAATCGTGTTGCCGCGCACGCTGCCGTAGAAGCGGTCTTCCCATTGCACGACCATGCCAAGGTGCTGGTTATTCAGGATCATCGCTTTCGCGGCGATCTTCTCGATCTTCGCGGTGGCGAGCTCCTGGATGTTCATCACCCACGAGCCGTCGCCGTCGATGTCGATGACTTGTTTGTCCGGACGGGCCACTTTGGCGCCGAGGGCGGCGGGATAGCCGAAGCCCATCGCGCCGAGACCGAGCGAGCTGATGTAGCGGCGCGGCTCGTTGAAACGATAGAACTGGGCGGCCCACATCTGGTGTTGGCCGACGCCGGTCGTGATGATCGCATCGCCCTTCGTGAGTTCGTAGAGGGTCTTCACCGCTTCCTGCGGGACGATGTGCTTGCTCTCTTCGTAGCCGAACGGGTGATCCTTCATCCACGTGTCGATCTGCGCGTGCCACGCTTTGGTCTCGGGTGGCGCGAATTTTGCGGCGAGTTCGTTGAGGCGGGTGAGCGCGTATTTGATGTCGCTCGTGATCGCGAGCTGGACGCGCTTGTTCTTGTTGTGCTCGGACGCGTCGATGTCGATGTGGACGATCTTGGCCGCGGCGGCGAATTTGTCGGTGTTGCCCGTGATGCGGTCGTCGAAGCGCGCGGCGAAACACAGGAGCAAGTCGCATTGGTCGACGGCCCAGTTCCCGTAGGCGGCGCCATGCATGCCGAACCAGTGCATCGACAACGGATGCGTTTCGGGGAACGTACCCACGCCCATCAGCGTGGTGGCGACGCGGATATTGGTTTTTTCCGCGAAGGCTTTCAGTTCGGCGCTGGCTTCGGCTGAAACCACGCCGCCGCCGACGTAGAGCACGGGCCGCTTCGCGTCGGCAATGAGCGCGAGGATTTTGCGGAGTTCTTCGTCGGTCGCTTGCGGAACGTGACTGAGCGTGGGATTGCGGAACTCGACTGTGGCCGGAAACACCGGCTGGAATTTCGCCTGCTGCACGTCCTTCGGAATATCGATGACGACCGGACCGGGCCGGCCGCTGCGGGCCAGAACGAAGGCTTCCTTGAAGATGCGCGGCAGATCGTGGACATCGAGCACCAGGTAGGAGTGCTTCACGACGGGGAGCGTCATGCCGTAGAAATCGGTTTCCTGAAACGCCATCTTGCCGATGTATTTCGAAAACACCTGACCGGTGATCGCGACCATCGGGATCGAGTCCATGAACGCGTCGGCGATGGCAGAGACGAGATTGGTCGCGCCGGGACCGCTGGTGGCCATGCACACGCCGACTTTTCCGGTCACGCGCGAGTAAGCCTCGGCGGCGAATGAACCGCCCTGTTCGTGGCGCGGGAGGATCGTCCGGATCTTATCGGTGCGGGCGAGAGACTGGTGGAGCTCCTGCGAAGCACCGCCCGGGTAGGCGAAGATGACATCCACGCCCTCGCGGATGAGGCACTCGACGACAGCGTCGGAGCCCTTCATTTCGCGGCCGATCTCGGCTTGAGGAAACTTGGCGGGAGTGGAGGTGGTTTTCATGGCGATGACTTTCGATAAAAAAGCCTGTCAGCAAAAACCATCGGCCCGCCGGGAGGCAAGCCTCGGAATTGCCCCGGCGGGCGGACCGCACTCCTAGGGCGGTTTTGATTTTTCCGCGGCCGTTTGGTGGAGCGGCGGGCGTCTCGGCCAGCCGCTCCGTCGTTAACGGCTAAGCTCAGGCCAGCGCGTCGCGGCAATACTTCACCGCGCGGGCGATTTCCGCCATGCGCGTCGAGCCGGCCGGGACGCGGTATTCGAATTCGATCGTTGCCTGAATATCCCACTTGTTATCGCGGATCAGGCGCAGCACTTCGACGATCGGCGTGTCGCCTTCGCCGAAGGGCGTGTTCGGTCCCTCGTGCAGTTTGCGATCCTTGACGTGGACATGCGTGATCCGCGCGTGCTGCTTCTTGATGAATTCCACGGGAGAAACGTTGTTGCCCGCCACAAAGTGGCCGAGATCGACATTGGCCCCGTTATATTTCGCGAGGGAGAACGCATGCTCCCAATGCGCCGGGATCGTGGCCGCGTGGCCATGATAGCCGACCATCATCTGGTGCTTGTCGGCAAACCGACCGACGCGAACGAGGTCGTCTTCCTTGGCCGAGATCTCGCACGAAATCGCGCGGGCGCCGAGCATTTTGGCCATCGTGAAATTATAATCGAGCACGTCGTCCGTGAGGCGAAACATGTTATCGACCTTCAGGATTTCGATCAGCACGCCGGAGCTCTCGTACATGCGGCGGAACTCCTTTACGCGATCCATCGATGCGCCGAGGCGCCACTGGCGGAGCTTCTCGGCGTTGGCTTGAACGAGCGCGGGATCGGCGGGGACCGCGGCGCCGCCGGTCGCGGCGGCCCGGGTATTCAGGAGCGCTTCGGGCACACCCAGAAATAATTCAACGGGCTGCGTCCGCAATTCCAGGGAACTGACGCCGAGTTGCACGCAGTTTTTGAGCACCTCGTCCGCGCCCATGACATTGTTGCCAAAACTGTAGGGAACGTTGAGGCCGATTTGGACTCCGTTCACCTTTGAGTTTGGCTTGGTGGCTGGCGTCGTGGTCGACGCGGCCCCAGCGGCACGCAGCGGAGCTGATGCGGCCGACCACAGGCCGGCCGCGGGCAGAGCGGCGAGGGCTATTTTGGAGAATTCGCGGCGGGTGTAGGATGTCATGGAATTGTCGGGAAGGGGCGTCGGCCGCTGGCCGGAAGGAGGGTGCAAGCGGCTGCACCGCGGACTACAAACCGAGCGGAAGTGCGGGCAAGATATTTCCTCGACCGTCCCTTGACCCGGTGTTCGGATTTATAAATAAATCGAAACGCATAGCCCTCGGTTGTCGTGTGGCAGCCGTGCCACTTCGAATCAATTTTCCCCATGTATTATCGCTCTTCCGTCGCGTTCCTGCTTCTCGCCCTTGCCGCGCCGCTCGCACTGGCTCAGCGCGGCGACAAGCAAGGCGAGGTGCAGCCCCCTGTGCCCGCTCACATCAAGATCCCGCCGGCCCCGGTGCTCACGCCCGAGCAGGAGCTGGCGACCTTCAAGCTTGCGCCGGGCTTTCACGCTGAACTGGTGGCCGGCGATCCGCTCGTGGGCGATCCGGTTGCGATGCAATTCGGGCCGGATGGACGCCTTTGGGTGGTCGAGATGCGCGGCTACATGCTCGATGTGGACGGTCATGGCGAGGATCAGGCCGTCGGTGTGATCGCCGTTCTGAGCGACACGGATGGCGACGGTCGCTACGACCGCCGGGTGGTTTTTGCCGACAAGCTGGTGATGCCGCGTGCGCTCGCGCTCGTGGGCGACGGTGCGCTGGTCGGATACCCGGCGAAATTGGTGTGGATGCGCGATACGAACGGCGACGGTCAGGCCGATGTTAAGACCGAGGTCGTGAGCGACTATGGCGTGGGCGGCAACCCCGAGCATGACGCCAACGGCCTCATGTGGGCGCTTGATAACTGGCTCTACAATGCGAAGCACAACGTGCGCTTCCGCTGGCTCGGCGATGGAAAACTCACGCGTGAAAAGACCATCCCCCGCGGCCAATGGGGTATCACGCAGGACGACGTGGGCCGGATTTACTACGATACCAACAGCGATCCCCTGCGCGTGGATGTGGTTCCTTCGGCTTACCTGAATCGCAATTCCAATTTCCCCGGTGCGGGTGGCACGAATGTTTCCGTGGTCTCGTCCCGCCTGCGCATCTGGCCGGGTCGCGTCACGCCCGGGGTGAACCGCGCCTACAACTCGCTCGACGGCGAGGGGAAAATTACCGCGATGACGGGTGCGGCCGGCCCCGTGATTTATCGCGGCGCGCTCCTCGGCCCGGACTTCGTCGGCAACGGCTTCGTGCCCGAAGTCGCCGGCAATCTGGTGAAGCGGATCAAGATTTCCGACCAAGACGGCGTACCTACCGGAGCCAATGCCTATGAAGGCACCGAGTTCATGACGTCGACGGATGAGCGATTCCGTCCGGTCAATGTCTTCAACGGCCCCGATGGCGCGCTCTACGTCGTGGATATGTACCGCGGTGTTATCCAGCACCGCACCTTTGTCACGAGTTTCCTCCGCAAGCAGATCGAGGAACGCAGCCTCGAAAAAGGCGTCAACCTCGGCCGCATTTGGCGCATCGTCCCGGACGGCGCGCCCAAAGCGAACTACCAACTCACGCTCGCGACCGCTTCGCCCGTTGAACTCACCGCGAAACTCTCCGATCCCAACGGCTGGGTGCGGGACACCGCGCAACAGCTTCTCGTCGAGAAACGCGATCCGGCAGCGAATGTCGCGTTGCGCCGACTGGCCGTCGACGCCGCCCAGCCGCCGCTCGCTCGGGTTCACGCGCTGTGGACGCTTGAGGGCACCGACGGTTTGGATCGCGGCACGATCGCCGCCGCTCTCGCGGATAAAGATCCCCGCGTCTGCGCCGCGGCGGTGCGGCTCGCGGAGAAGTTTTTGGCCCCGCCGACGCGCGATGCGGAGTTGACCGCGCAGGTCGCGGCGCTCGTTGCAACGCGCGCAGAGCCGGCGGTGCGACTGCAGCTCGCGCTCTCTCTCGGCGAGGCGGGTACCCCGGCCGCCGATCTCGCGTTGCGTCAACTCGCGATCGCCGCGGGCGCGCAACGGTTCGTCGCCGATGCGATCGTGAGCGGCCTCGCCGGTCGTGAAGAGGATCTGATCGAGGGACTCGTGAAGAACGCCGAAGCGGCCGCGCGGACGGCCGACACGATTCGATTTGCGACGAGCGCGGTGTTGAAGTCCGGCAACGCGGCGCGCATCGAGCGCGTGCTCGTCCTGACCGCCGCGGCGGACACGCCGGACTGGGCGCGCACCGCGCTTTTTGCCGGCGTGAGAAATTTTCTACCGCGCACGCCAGACGGCCGAACGATGGCGGCCAGTCTTCCCGCTGAGCCGAAGCCGCTGCTCGCCCTCGCGTCGAAGAAAGGTTCGCCCGTGGGAACCGCGGCTGAGCAATTGCTCACGCAGCTCAAATGGCCGGGCAAACCCGGGGCGGAAACCGTGGCGGCCCGCCCTTTGACGCGACCGGAACAAGTGCAGTTCGATCGCGGCCAGTTGCAGTTCGCGCAACTCTGTGCGGCGTGTCACCAACCCAACGGCCAGGGGCTCGCCGGCCTCGCGCCCTCGCTTCTTTTCTCGCGCTGGGTGCTCGGCGATCCGCGCATCGTCTCACGCATCGTGCTCAACGGAAAAATGACGGAAAATCGCGTCATGCCCCCGTGGAAAGCCATGCTCACCGATCAGGCTGTCGCCGATGTGCTGACGTTTGTGCGCCGCTCCTGGGGCCACGAGGCCGATCCCGTCACGGTTGCAACGGTGACCGAAGCCCGGGCTGAGCTTCGCGAGCAACCGCTCGGCGATGCCGAGTTGGAGGCGATGGTGAAGATCTTCGGGCTCCCAACCAAATAGGAGCAGGTCGCGGCGAACGTTGCGGAAATTAGGCTGGCGCACATGGCGGCCGGAAGCAGCGTGGCGCCATGCTGAAACTGCTTTTCATCGGCGATATCGTTGGCCGGCCGGGGCGCGACATCGTTGCGGAAAAACTGCCGCGACTGCGCACGGAGCTGGCGCTCGATTTCGTGATCGCCAACGCCGAGAACGTGGCGGCGGGCGCGGGGATCACGGAGAAGCTGGCGAAGTCGATTCTCGATTGCGGCGTGGACGCGATCACCCTCGGCGATCACGTGTGGGACCAGCGGGGCTGGGAGACGGAAATCGTGGGCTTGGACCGCGTGTGCCGCCCGGCAAATTTACCGAAATCGAATCCGGGCTGGGATCATGTCATCGTCGAAAAGCGTGGATTTCGCGTGGCGATGTTCACGGTGCTGGGACGCACCTACATGAACTTGAAGGCTGACTGCCCGTTTTTGTGCGCGGACCGAATGATTGAGCAACTCAAGGGGCAGGCCGATGCGATCGTCGTCGAGATCCACGCCGAGGCCACGAGTGAGAAAATCGCGCTGGGTTGGTATCTCGATGGTCGGGTGACGGCGGTGTTGGGCACGCACACCCACGTGCCAACGGCGGACGCGTGCGTCCTGCCGAAGGGCACGGCGTTTATGTGCGACGTCGGCATGACGGGGCCCTACGCGGGGGTATTGGGCCGCGAAGTTGCGCCGGTGGTGTCGCGATTTATTGATGGCATGCCGAAGCGATTTGAAGTCGCGGAAGGCGACGTGCGATTGTCGGGCGCGGTGGTCGACATCAGCCCATCGATGGCGCGCGCCGAGAAGATCGAATTGCTGACGGTGCGGAGGTGAGCAGTGGCTGACTGTGGGCGGGCGAACCTGACCCCGCAGCGCTACCGCCGATCTAGTTGCGCCGGCGCGGCATGAGGGACCCCGCCTTCCGTTCTGGAATCTCGAAGAGGTCTCAGCTGCGCAGCGCGCCGGCCTCTTCGTAAACCCCGAGGTGACGATAGCGCTCGTAGCGGGTGTCGAGGAGCTTTTCGGCTCCGAGTCCGCGGAGATCGTTGAGATGTTTTTGGAGCGCGTATTTGAGGGCGCTGGCGGCTTGGGCCGGGTCGTTGTGCGCGCCGCCGAGAGGCTCGGCGATGACCTCGTCGACCACGCCCATTTTCTCCAAGTGATCGGCGCTGAGTTTCAGGGCGGCCGCGGCTTTGGGCGCGGCGGCGGCATCTTTCCAGAGAATGGCCGCGCACCCTTCGGGAGAAATCACCGAGTAATAGCTGTTTTCAAAAATGAGGACGCGATCGGTGACGCCGATGCCGAGCGCGCCGCCGGAGCCGCCTTCGCCGACGATGACGGAGATCGTTGGCGTGCGCAGCATGGCCATTTCGCGGAGATTCACGGCGATGGCCTCGGAAACGTGGCGGGCCTCGGATTCAACGCCGGGAAACGCGCCGGGCGTGTCGATAAAAGTCAGGACGGGCAGGCCGAATTTCTCCGCCATTTTCATGAGACGAAGCGCCTTTCGATAGCCCTCGGGCTGAGGCATGCCGAAGTTGCGCGCGATTTTTTCCTTGGTGTCGCGGCCTTTTTGTTGCGCCACGATCATCACTGCTTCGCCTTGAAAAAACGCGGTGCCACCGATGAGCGCGCGGTCGTCGTTGAACTGGCGGTCGCCGTGGAGCTCTTGGAAATCCTCGCAAAGAAAGCCCACGTAATCGAGGGCGTAGGGCCGCTTCGGATGACGCGCCACCTGAACCTTTTGCCACGGGGTGAGGGCGGAATAAATTTCGCGCTGCATCGCATCGATTTTCTTTTCGATGCCATGGATTTCGTGGGCGAGATCGACGTGGGTCTCGATCGATTGCTGGCGCAACTCGTCGAGCTGCTTGGTGAGTTCCCGCAGCGGCTTTTCGAATTCCAGGACGTACGTCGGGGTTTCCATAAAGGAGCGAGACTACCGGCCCCGCGGAAAGCGTGTCAACGGGGGGCGAGCGGTGCGGCGGCCGAGCCCGTTTGGGTGCGAAAACGAAAGCCTAGGAGGTCGCGGGCCCAATGGGGGAGTGTTTCGGCCAGCAGCCAGAGTGAACTCGCGAACAGCGTCCATTTACCCAGTTCTTCCAAACCGCGCGCCACGATAAACGTGGTTTCGCTGTGGCTGATCCAGACTGTTAGCAACAGGGCCCACGAAGCCACGGCAAAGGCGATGAGTTGAACGAGGGCGATCCAACATCGCGCGTGGTTTTTGCGCAACCATATGAATAGCTGGGGTACCGCGAAAAAAAAGAAAACCAGCCGGTAGTCCCAGCTGTTGCCTAGAAGGAATGTTCCGGCGTACACCCCGGCGCCGAGACGATAACTGTCGAGTTGGCGGGTGGGC
>CAIXKG010000053.1 GCA_903919985.1 uncultured Opitutia bacterium
ATTTGTGGCCCTGCCAGCGCTGGTGGGACTGCTGCGGAAAAAGTTTGGGCTGGCGTCGCAGATGAGCGGCAGTGGGAGCGCATGTTTCGCACTTTTAGCAGAAGATGCGCCGGTCGCGGCGATTACCGAAGTGGTGCGTGAGGCTTGGGGGCCGACGTGCTTTGTCACCGAGACACGGATCGCGTGAATCAGCATTGACCCCAGCTAGAGGCCTAAGCGTTATCATCGGCGCCGCCGGTGTTATCCGTACTGGCGACGTATTCGCATGTCATCGGACTCTCGCAATCAGCAGGAAATCGTCGTGCAAGGCATCTCCGCCTCGCAGGGCATCGCCTATGGCACGGTGTTTGTGTATTTGCAGAGCGATGTGGAGGTACCGAGTTATCAGGTGGACATAGAAAAGCGAATCGAGGAGGTCGCGCGTTTCGACCAGGCCTTGCTCACGACGCGGCAGCAAATTGCGAAAATTCAAGATGAGGTTGAAAAAAATCTGGGCAAAGCGGAGGCGTTGATTTTTGACGCCCATTTGCTGGTGCTCGAAGATCAGGCTTTGATTGGTGAGACGATCCGTGAATTTGAGAAGTCGGGGTGTAATATTGAAACGTGTTTTAACAACGTTGCGTCGCGCTACATCCAGGCATTTTCCGAGATTGATGATGAATATCTGCGCGAGCGCGCTGGGGACATTCGTGATGTGGCTCAGCGGGTGTTGCAAAATCTACTTGGGCAGGCGGAGAACAGCCTGAGTAAGCTCGCTGAAAAACGCATCGTCTTGGCAAACGATCTTTCTCCTTCCGATTCGGCGAGCATCGATCGCAGCGCGGCCCTTGGCATCGTGACCGACTCCGGTAGCAAGACGAGTCACGCGGTGATCGTCGCCCGCTCGATGAAAGTTCCGGCGGTCGTGGGGGTCCGTGATCTCACGAAAAAAGTGAACACCGGCGATTGGGCGATCGTCGATGGCTACGATGGCGTCGTCATCCTGAATCCGTCCGAGGCGACGCTTTTCCGTTACGGTAAAATCCAGTCGCAGAAAAAATCGTTTGAGCAGCGGCTGTTCGACGCGAATCGGAAGCCGGCGGTGACGCTCGACGGCGTCACGGTGATGCTGCAGGCCAACATCGAAAAAGTGGATGAGGTGGCGCTGGTGAAGGAATATTTCGCCGAGGGGGTCGGCCTTTTCCGTTCGGAGTATCTCTATCTGAATTCGGCGCGGATGCCGACGGAACAGGAGCAGTTTGTCGCGTATAAGACCGTGGCTGAGGGGCTCGCGCCAAATCCCGTCGTGATCCGCACGCTCGATCTCGGGGGAGACAAACCGATGGCGAGCAATCCCCACCTGTTTCCGAAAGAGGCGAATCCGTTCATGGGTTTCCGCGCGATCCGGTTCTGCCTGGAGCACCCCGATATTTTCAAGGATCAGCTCCGGGCGATCTTGCTCGCGAGCACGTTCGGCAACGTGCGCCTGATGTACCCGATGATTTGTGGCGTGGAGGAGTTGCAGCGGGCCAACGCCATTCTCGCCGAGTGCAAGGCCGAGCTGAAAGCGCGGGGCCAGCCGTTCGACCCCAAGCTCGCCATCGGCGCGATGATCGAAATCCCCAGCGCCGCTGCGACGACTGATCTGCTCGCGCCCGAATGCGATTTTTTCAGCATCGGGACCAACGATCTCATCCAGTACTTGCTCGCGATTGATCGCGGCAATGATCGCATCGCCCATCTCTACGAGCCGACGCATCCCGCGGTGTTGCGGACCTTGAAGCACATCATCGACGAAGCGCACCGGGCCCGGCGGCCGGTCGGCGTTTGTGGCGAAATGGCCGGCGATCCGATTTTTGTGCCGCTGCTCCTCGGGCTGGGGGTCGACAGTCTCAGCATGACGCCACCGGTGCTGCCGGCCGTGAAATATTTAATCCGCGCGATGAAGATGACGGACGCTCGCGACCTCGCGGCTGAGGCGCTGATGCTGGGTTCGGCGAAGGAAATTTACGCGAAGTGCGACGCCTTTTATCGCGCACGGATCGCGTTGGAATGATCGGCCGATCCGAATCACGCGCCGTCCGCAGGTCACGCGCTGGGCGACACCGATGATACTTATAGGTGGTGGGATAGACGCCCGCGTTGGGCCGGTCGCCGCTGGGTTTTTACGTTTCTGGATTTGGAATCCGCGTCTCAAACGCGTTTGTTTCAAGGGGCGCAGGCGAATGAGCGGCTTGCCTATATCGTCCAGAGCACTTCCTTCGGTGCTGCTTAACGTTGTGCCTGAATCTCTATGAACCTTGATCCTGCTGCATCCAAAAGTGCGTCCCCGGCTTCGGCTCCCCGCAAAAAATCCACGAAAAAATGGTTCGTGCTGGGCGGCATCGTCCTGCTCGTCGGGCTCGGTACGGCCGCCTATTTTAAGAAGAAAAACGCCACTCCGGCCGTCGTGATCACCGCCGAGAAAGCGGTCATCAAAACGATCACTCAAATCGTTTCCGCCACTGGAAAAATTCAGCCTGAGGTTGAAGTAAAGATTCAGCCCGAGGTGACGGGTGAGATCATTCAACTTGGATTCCGCGAAGGCGCTGTCGTCAAAAAAGGCGACCTATTGCTCAGCATCAAACCCGATGCCTACCAGGCACAGGTTGAGCAGCAGGAGGCCGGGCTGGTTTCAGCCAAGGCCAGCGCGCTCCAGTCGAAGGCTCAACTGCTCAAGTCGCAGGACGACCTCAAGCGCAACGAAGACCTTTTCGCCAAGCAGCTGATCTCCGACGCCGATATCGCCGCCGCGCGCACCGCCCTCGAAGTGGCCAAGGGTAATCTCGACAGTGCCCAGGCCCAAATTCGTCGCACGGAAGGCTCCCTTAGCCAGGCGCGCGACCAGCTGACCAAGACCGTCATCTATTCGCCCATCAACGGAAAGGTGAGTTCGCTCAGCAACGAGGTGGGCGAGCGCGTGGCCGGAACGGGCAATTACGGCGGCGCCGAGGTCATGCGCGTAGCGGACCTTTCCAACATGGAGGTGCGAGTGAACATCAACGAAAACGACATCGTTAACGTGAAGGTCGGCGACAAGGCAAAGGTGACCATCGATGCGTTTCCGAATCGGAAGTTTGACGCCGTAGTGAAAGAAATCGGTTCTGCGGCAAAAGTGACCGGCCAGAACACGCAGGACGAAGTCACCAATTTTCTGGTCAAAATCCGGATCCTCGACAAAGACGCGCCGCTCCGTCCCGGCATGAGTGCTAACGCGGATGTTGAGACGAAATCGGTGCAGGACGTCGTCGCCGTGCCGATTCAAAGCGTGACCGTCCGCGCCCGCGAGGGCAACAAGACCGTCGAGCAAGTCGCGGCCGATCGGGACAAGAACGCGGCCCAGACCAAAGGCGATGGCGCGGTGACCGCCGTCAACGTCGCTCAACAAAAACAGGCCGAGAAATCGGACCGCGATAATCTGCAGCGGGTCGTTTTCGTGCGGTCAGGGGATGTCGTGAAAATGGTGAAAGTTGAGACCGGCTTGCAGGACACGACGCACATCGAGGTGAAATCGGGTCTGAAAGCAGGCGACGATGTGGTGAGCGGTAGTTTCGGGGTCATCACTCGCACGTTGAAAGACGACATGAAGGTCACGCTCGAGAAGCCGAAGCCCATCAAGCCATGATCCCGGCGCGATCCGGCCCTCGACGGCTGGGAGCCACGAATTCTTTTATCGCATTCCACCGCCTATGAACGCCTCTTCCCCTGCGCCGCGTGCACGCACGCTGCGTCCGTCCGGGCCCCTCGTGATCGAAATCGAGGGCGTGACGAAACTCTACAAGATGGGTGCGGAAATCATCCACGCGCTTCGCGGGGTGAGCGTTAAGATTCACCGCAACGAATACCTCGCGATCATGGGCCCGTCGGGCAGCGGGAAATCCACGCTGATGAACATGCTGGGCTGTCTCGATACGCCGACGGCGGGTCGCTACGAATTCAGCCAAAAAAACGTCGCGACGATGGTCGACGACGAACTGGCGGAGATTCGCAATCGCGAGATCGGTTTCGTTTTCCAGACTTTCAACCTGCTGCCGCGCTCCAATGCGCTCCACAACGTCGAGCTGCCTCTGATCTACGCCGGGCTGGGCCGCGCCGAGCGCCTGGAGAAAGCTCGCCACGCGCTGGAGAACGTGGGGTTGGGTGACCGCATGTTTCACCGGCCCAATGAACTTTCCGGCGGTCAGCGCCAGCGCGTCGCGATAGCGCGCGCCTTGGTCAACAGTCCGTCGATCATTCTCGCGGATGAACCGACCGGCAATTTGGACTCCAAGACCGGCGAGGAAATCATGGAGTTGTTCGAGCAGCTCTACGAGCAGGGCAACACCATCATCGTGGTCACCCACGAGGAAGACATCGCCCGCCACGCCCGCCGCATCGTCCGTCTCCGCGACGGCCTGATCGAGAGCGACAATCCGGTGGAGTGATTTTCGATTTTTGTGACCACTGAGTACCAGATGAAGCCGCGCACCAAGGCCTCCGCGCTGCGAGTTTTGACCTTGATCGATTCACGGCTGGAAACCCCTTCCGGGCGGGTGCTGACCAATCAACTCTGCCGTTCGGGAACAGCGGTGGGCTCAAACTACCGCGCGGCCTGTCGTTCACGTTCGTCGGCGGAAATGATTTCGAAGTTCGCCGTGGTCGAGGAAGAGGCGGACGAATCCGGGTTTGGGCTGGAACTAGTCGCTGAACATGGACTGATGCCTGGGGGAAAAGTCACACCGTTCCTGCGCGAGGCTGATGAGCGGACCGCGATCATGGTCGCATCGCGCCGCACGCTACAGGCGGGTTTGCAGAAATCGAAACTCGAGAATTCAAAATTGAAAATCGGATGACTCGCACCTTCTACGAGATTTCCGAGTCACTGCGGATGGCGTTCTCCCAGATTTACGCAAACAAGCTGCGTTCGATGCTGACCGCGCTGGGCGTGATCATCGGTATCGTCGCGGTCACATTGATGGGCACGGCGATTCTCGGCATCGATTCGGGGGTGGAGTCGAGTCTTTCGGGGTTTGGCGATGACGTGCTTTACGTCTCGCGGCAGCCGTGGCGCGACGTTTCGGATTGGTGGAATCTCAGGAACCGGCCTGAGATCAATCCGAACCAAGCGCAGATGATCAATGATTGGATCGCCGCGCATCCCGGCAGTCCCCTGAAGCTGGCGGTGCCGGCCGCCGAGACGAACATGACGATTATCCGAGGCGCCTATCGCGTAAACAATATCACTAGTTACGGGACGAGTGCCGATCTTGGACGCATTGTGAAGTCCGACATGAAGGAGGGGCGCTTCTTCTCGGAAATCGAGTCCCGGAACGCGAGCAACGTGATCGTGATCGGTTTCGACGTGGCCGACGCGCTTTTTCCGAACGAATCTCCGATCGGACAAACGGTGCGCATTCGCAACCAGCAGTTCAACGTGGTGGGCGTCGCCGCACGGCAGGGCAGTTTCCTGGGACTTTTCAGCTGGGACTCCCAAGTATTTTTGCCGCTCGACTCGTTCGCGCGCCTTTACCCCATCCGTTTCGCTAATCCCGAAATTCGGGTGCAGATGGATACCTCACGGCAGCAGGAAGCGGAGGATGAGCTCCGGGGCATCATGCGCCGGGCTCGCCGGCTGAGCCCGGAAAAAAAGGATAATTTCGATATCAACAGCCAGCAGATCATCCGCGAACAATTGGATCCGATTAAAAAAGGCATCGCCACGGCCGGGCTCGTGATCACGAGCCTCGCTCTGTTCGTTGGCGCGATCGGCATTATGAACATTACGTACGTGAGCGTGAAGGAGCGCACGAAAGAGATCGGCACGCGCAAGGCCTTGGGGGCTCGCCGGCGGACGATCCTGTTGCAGTTCCTGATCGAGGCTGTGTCCATTTGCCTGCTCGGTGGCATCGGCGGCCTCGCGACGGCTTGGACGATGGCGGCGGTTGTCGGCGTGCTGATGCCCGCGTTCCCCTTGGTATTTTCGCTCGGTCTCGTTTTGATGGGGTTGGTGGTTTCCGTGTTTACCGGAATCTTCAGTGGGTTCGCGCCGGCTTGGTCAGCGAGCAAGTTGGATCCGGTCGTCGCGCTGCGTTACGAATAAACCCCATGCTCCTCGCCGAAATCTTCCGCCTGGCCTTCGCCTCGCTCATGGCGAATAAACTCCGTTCGTTCCTTACGATCCTCGGGATCGGAGTTGGGGTGTTTTCCGTGATCGGGGTGATGACCTTCATCAACGGCATGAGGGCCTCGGTCGAAACCGGGCTAAATGTTCTCGGGGCAAATAGCTTTCAGGTCAGCAAAACGCCGGCGTTTAGTTTTTCGCCGGCGGATTGGTCCCGCTATCGCAACCGGCGCGATCTGACCTACGCGGTCGGTTCGCGCTTCAAGGACATCCTGGGCGAAGACGCCCGGGTGAATCTGCAACTGAGTCGCTGGGGCAAGGTCGTGGTGTACAAGGATCGCCGGACCAATCCCAATGTCGTCCTGCGCGGCACCGATGAGAATTTCATCACGGCGTTTAATTTTGAGGTCGCGGCCGGACGCAATCTCAGCCCCGACGATGTGGAATATGCCCGTCCGGTTTGCCTGCTGGGAAACGATATTGTGGACAAGATTTTCGCCGGCGAGGACCCGCTGGGTCAAATGGTGCGCATCGACGGGCAGAACTACACGGTGATTGGCGTATTGGCCGCGAAGGGCACGTCGTTCGGCGGCAGTTCGGACAATTTCTTGATGGTCCCGATCACGCGCTGGCTGACAATTTACGGCCGGCAGTTTCGCTCGATCAGCATTAACGTACAGGCGCTAAGTCAGGAAGCGCTGCCTGCGGCCCAAGAAAAAGCGATCGGCGCGATGCGCCTGATCCGCGGCCTGCACCCCGAGGATTTGAACGACTTTGAGATTTTCTCGAACGAGTCGCTGATCGAGGCCTTTAACAAGATCGCGGACGTCGTTGCAGTTGGCTCGCTGATCATCAGCTCAATCGCGTTGCTCGCGTCGGGCGTGGGCGTGATGAACATCATGCTGGTGAGCGTGACTGAGCGCACCAAGGAGATCGGGATTCGCAAAAGCATCGGCGCGAAGAAGCGGAGCGTTCTCCTGCAATTTCTAGCCGAGGCTGTCGCGCTTTCTTTAATCGGGGGCTTTGCCGGAGTCGCCGTCGGCGTCGGCGGCGGCAATGCGGTCGCCATGGTGATGCACACCGAGATTACGTTCCCTTGGATGTGGGCCGGCATCGGCATGGCCGTTTGCGGCGGGATCGGAATTATTTTCGGGCTTTATCCCGCCTGGAAGGCCGCGTCGCTCGATCCGATCGAGGCGTTGCGGTACGAGTGACGAATTACGAATCATCCGATTCGGCCCTTAACCCGAAAAAAAACCGGGCGGCCGTGGCGGGCCTAGCCGCGCCGGATTTCCGAGCCGTGAAAGCGGATCTGGACGCGATAGACTTTTTTTGTGCGGCAAGTGATCGCGCCGGTCTGGAGGTCGAATTTCCGTGGCACCTCGATGCGATGAATATCAACGACGGCGTGGTAGCCTCGTTCGGAAAAAATATCGATCAGCATCGCCAGAGCCAACGGGTCTTCGAGCACCGTTTCCTCGGTATTGACCAACGCGACGCCGGAAATCGCATGGCGCAGCACGATGGGCATTACTTTCTGGGCGATGAAGGTCGCCACCTCCCCAAAAAGCGTTGGGTGTTCTAGTTCATAGGCGTCCAGCCGCTTTACCATCTCCTGCCGCGCGTGCACGATGATTTCGCTCGCAACGGGGATCGAACGCAGGCGGTCCACCGTCCTCGGGTCTAGTTCGAGCGTGCTCTGGTAGTCGAGCTCGTGGCGGATGTTTTGCTCCACTTCATCGAACGCGCCCTGGGCGTTGATGAAGTGATAATGGAAGATTTCCTTCAGCTCCTGCAGCGCATCCCAAGTCTGCTCCTTGAACACCCGGTAGCGCCGTTGCGCGAGAGCTTGGTCGAAGTCCGTGGCGCGCTCTTCCTGCAATTCGCCGATGCCAGTGCGGCGGACTTCGTCATTGTGCGCCTTGATCTCGTGACCGCGGTTGAGCTGGCGGCCGACGGACGTCTTCTCGTCCACGAAGAGCACCATGATGTGGATGGTGGGCTGGCGAAAGTGAATGCCGAGCGGCGTACTGTAGAATTCCCGTCGCAGCTGATGCATCCGATCCACGAGCAGCTTGAGACATTCGACCTGCACCTTCGTGCGGGGAAAGCCATCGAGGATGACGCCGTCGCGATATTCCGGGCTCAATAGCCGGCGCAGCAGCAGGCCGATGACCTCGCGATCGCCGACCATGTTGCCGCCATCCTTCAGTCGCTTGGCTTCGGGCGTATCGAGCAAGGCGCTGATCACGATCGGCCCGCAAGTGAGACCGCGTGCTTTCGCGATGAAGTCAGTATTGGTGCCTTTGCCGGCGCCGGGTGCGCCGCCGAGGAGGATGATTTCCTTCGGGAAGCGCAGATTTTTGCGGCCGAAGTCGGCTTCCAAATCGGCCCACACCGAGCCGAAAATCAATTGGGCGTCCTTGATTTCGAGATCGCCGACGCGGGGCGTCGTAGTGACGGGGACGGACGGATTGGCGCTGGCGGTGGGCATGGAAGATTTTAGTCGATCGAGGCTTATTCAGTTTACCGATCACATTCGACAAAAGAAATTTTGCGTCGAGCGATCAGTCCGCGTGGCACTGGGTGCCCCCTGCTGAATCTACTGCGCCGCAACGCAACGGGGCTCAGGCGGCGGGCTGCAAGTTGAAGCTAGACGGGGGCTTGGCCTTCTCAGTCTGCGTCCAGCTTGCTCCGAGCCATACGGCTTCAACCCGGCGCGTCCAAATCGTCGATGCGGAAGTCTCGCTCCGGAAAAACCACGCGAATCGCGGTGGGAACCTCCGGACTCATCACGGCGGAAACGCCGAGTGCTGCTCTCCCCTGGGGCAGCGCACGGCTGCCGGGGAAGACCCCTTCGGCTCACGCGGTGAGGCTTTAAAGCAGGGAGCCTTGGTCGCTCCCGACCGCCGCCTTTAGTCCGACTGCGGCGTAGCCTTTGGCGGTCAACGTGCGGCCCTGCGGCGTGCGCTGGAGATAACCTTCCTGAATGAGGAAAGGCTCGTGCACCTCCTCCAGCGTCTCAGCTTCCTCGCCGACCGCCACGGCGATGGTGCTCATGCCGACGGGTCCGCCACGATAATTTTCCGCCATCACGCGGAGCATGCGTTTGTCCATTTCGTCGAGGCCGGCGGCGTCGATTTCTAACAACTCGAGCGCCGCGGCGGCGACGGGTTTCGTGATCTTGCCCTGGGCGCGTTCCTGCGCGTAGTCGCGGCAGAAGTTGATGAGGTTGTTGGCGACACGCGGAGTGCCGCGGGCGCGGGTGGCGATTTCCGCGGCGCCGCCGGCGTCAATGCTCACGTTTAGCAGGCCGCAGCTCCGGCGCACAATTCCTTCCAGCGTCGCGTGATCGTAGTAATCGAGGCGCGTTTGCAACGTGAACCGCGAGCGCAGCGGCGCCGTCAGCAAACCCGCGCGCGTCGTCGCGCCGACCAGCGTGAAACGGGGAATCGACAGGCGGACGCTGCGGGCGTTGGGCCCTTGGTCGATCATGATATCGAGGCGGAAATCCTCCATCGCGGAGTAGAGATATTCTTCGACCGTTTTCGGAATGCGGTGGATTTCATCGATGAACAGCAGATCGCCCTCCTCCAGGCTCGTGAGCAAGCCGGCGAGGTCGCCGGCTTTTTCGATGACCGGGCCGGACGTGACGCGCACGCTTTTGCCGAGTTCGGCCCCGAGGATGAACGCCAACGTGGTTTTGCCGAGACCCGGCGGGCCGGAAAAAAGAATGTGGTTCAGCGCATCTCCGCGGCGTTTCGCGGCGCCGACCATCACTTGCAGGCGTTCGATGGTTTTAGGCTGGCCGGTGAAGTCCGCGAATGAAAGTGGCCGCAGCGCGGCCTCGGCGGGCGAGACCGGCGCAGCGAGCGACGAGGCGATAAAGCCCAGGCCTTTGGGAGCGGAATCAGGAGCAGGCATGAAGGATCAAGGTCGAAGGCGGATTAAGCGCAAAAGACGCCAGGGAATGAAAGGGTTGAGATGAAAACGTTGACGGGCCGGGCGCTCAAAAAATTAATGTCTACGCTCCGAACTTTGCCGCCTTCGCATCTTTCCGCGTCATCCGGCTCTTCTTATTGTTTTAGGTTCATTTCCATTCGAGCTCCGCACCGAGCGAGCGGAGGTTTTCGACGAAGCGGGGATGGGCGCGTTTAATAATCTCGGCGTTGCGCACGGTCGAATGGCCTGGAATCGAGGCCGCGACCATGGTCAGCGCCACGGCGGCGCGAATCACGTAGGGCGAATCGACGATCGCCGGACGCAGCGGGCGGTTGCCAAAAACCACGATACGATGCGGATCGCTTACGAGTGCGTGCGCGCCGAATTTTGCGAGTTCGGGAATCCACGAAAAACCATTTTCGTAGACCTTGTTCCAGAAATGAATCGTCCCTTCGGCGCGGGTGCTGAGCGCGATCAACAGCGGCAAAAGATCCACGGAAAAATACGGCCACGGGGCGGCCTCGATCTTGGGGAGGAGGTTGCTTGTGAACGGTTGTTGGATTTTGAGCGACTGGTTGCGCCGCACGATGGCGGTGGTGCCTTCATGTTCAATCGTGACTCCGAGTTTCGCAAAGGCACGCGCGATGAGGTCAAAGTGATGCGGTACCGAATTTACGACGCTCACCTCGCCGCCGGTAATGGCTCCGAGCGCGAGGAACGTGACGACCTCGTGGTAATCGGTCCCGATTTTGATCGTAGCGCCATGTAATTTTTTGACGCCGGTGATCTCCAGCATCGAGGTGCCGAGGCCATCGATTTTTGCGCCCATCGCGATGAGCGCCGCGCAGAGATCCTGCACGTGCGGTTCGCTCGCGGCGTTGATGAGCGTGGAGCGGCCTTGCGCGATCGCGGCCGCCATGGCGAAGTTTTCCGTGACCGTCACCGACATATAGTCGCACCAGTGCCGCGCGCCGGTGAAACCGCTGGGCAACGCGAGGACGAGCGATTCGCCGTCGTTGATCACCGTGCCGAGCGCGCGGAGGATTTCGAGATGGGGGTCAATCTCACGAACGCCGAGGGAACAGCCCTTGGTGTTCGCGCGGATCGTCAGCTGGCGGAGGCGGTGAAGCAGCGCCGGGTACAGTAACACGGTCGAGCGCATGTCCTGCGGCAGCTCGTCACCGTCGAGGCCGCTGCGGAAACCGGAGTGGTCCACGCGCATCACGCCGGAGGCGCGGTCCCAGTCGATTTTTGAACCCTGCGCGCGGAAAAACGTGACGAGCTTGTCGAGATCAGTGATGTCGGGGACGTTTTGCAACGTTACCGGCTCGTCGGTGAGGAGCGTCGCGCAGAAGATCGGCAGGACGGAATTTTTGTTGCCGGACGGCGTGATGGTGCCGCTGAGCGGGCGACCGCCGTTGACGATGAGATCGGCCATATTCGGATCGGGAGGCTGGAAAAAAGTGAGGGTGCGTTCCTCCTTCGCTAAAGCTTCGGAGGATTTGCGCGGGGCGCAAAAAAGGCGTCCGCGGAAACGGACGCCTAGGGAATGCGCGCACCGAGGTGCGCGTTGGCAAGTTTTAACGGGGGCTGCGATTAAATCGCGCCGCCGCCTTGCTGGCCTTCGGGACGGGGATTGTAGCCGCCTCGGTCGCCACCGCGATCTCCGCCACGGTCGCGTCCACGCCCGCCGCGCTGGCGGCGGCCGCGAGATTCGCCCTGGCCATCATGACGCTGCTCGCCTCGGTGCTCGCCGTGGGAATGTCCGTGGCCTTCGCCCTCGGGCCGCGGCGTGTAACCGCCTTGGCGTTCACCGCCGCCTTGATGGCCGCCGCCGCTATTCCGGCCGCGTCCACCGCGACGATTGCGGCGCCGGCCGCCTTCGTAACCCTCGCGGCCCTGATCGCCGTCGCGGGACGAATGGCCTGACGGGGCCGCGACGGGAGTCGCGGATTTGCCGCCGAAGAGGCCTTTCAGCCAACCGAAAAAGCCGCCGGACTTGGCGGGTTGGGCGGGAGCGGGTGCGGACGCGCGATTTTCGCGCGGGGAGTCGCCGCGGGGCTCGCGGCGGAATTGATCGTCGCGCCGTGGCTGCGCGGAACGTTGACCTTCATCACGGCGCGGTTCGCGGGCGTTGAAACGGCTGTCGGCGGCCGGTTCGCGGGCTTGAAACGGTTCACTGGGCCGAGCCTCGCGGGGGGCTGGGCGAAAAGTCGGACGTTCTTCGCTGCGTGCCGAACGCTGATCAGCGGAGTTGTTTTCCCAGCTCGTAGCCGGACGTTTGGGCTCGGCCGGAGGCAGGATGTTCAGCTCGGCTTTTTCCCTCGCAGGAGCAACGGACGGCGTTACCGGGACTGGCTTCGCGCTGATCGGCGCGGGCGCGGGCGCCGGAGGGGTCGGAACGAATGCGGCGGGCGCGGGTGCGCTGGCTTCGACGGTTGCAGGTGGCGTCACGACCGCGCTGGCCGGTTCTTCGCGCGCGAACGGATTCTTGTATTCGCTCTTTGAGGTGATGACCTCGAGGGAGCTGGGCTTGTAGTCGCCGGCGACGGGAGCCGCGGCGGAGGTGGCGGTGGGCATGCTGGGGCGTTTGCCGCGCGCGAGGCCGGAGCCGCGGGTGGAGCCGAACGACCCGAACGGCTGGGTGGTGTTGCCGGCACTGGGCGCGGCGTCAGTCGCGGCGGGAGCGCCGGACGTATCTGGATCTGTCATGGTGTGGTGTGTGTTATCGCGCTCACCGAAAACGGGAGCGACGGGTTGGAATGACGCCTGCGGAACGCGGGAAGCGCTCGACGCGGACGTTAAAGATTCAAAGTCAAACGAAACTTTCGCTGGAGCAACTGCTAATTCCAGTCGCGCCGCGTAATCCTCCTCGATTGCGCAAGGCGGGCTTGCCTCTCGCGAAACGCGTTTGCAAGGTCGCAAGCATGGACAAACTCGAGGAGATTTTCCGCATGCAGGACGCGCTCAACCAGCGCATCGGGGTCAGCTTGCCGCCGCCCACCGACGAAGAAAAGGCCAAGTGGATTCTCAACTATACCCGGGCGATGCAGCAGGAAACGGCGGAGCTGATCGACAGCGTGCCTTGGAAGTGGTGGGCGAAGTACCAGAAATTCGATGAGCAAAACGCCAAAGTCGAAGTCGTGGACCTGTTTCATTTTCTCGTGTCGCTCGCTCAGACTCTGGGCATGACGGCGGAAGACGTTTACCAAGCCTACCTCAAGAAAAACGCGGTCAATCACCAACGGCAGGAGAGCGGCTACGTGAAAAAAGACGAGACGGACTCGAAGCACATCTGAGGGACGCCGCAAGTTGGTTAGGGCGCGTTCTCCCGGGCGCGCCCCCTTGATTTCGATCGCTTGTGTGAGCCGGGTCGCACCGGCGGTTTGAGGATAACCCGCCCTACCTCAGTGCCGCCGCGATCTGAGCTCGGGTGAGGAGAGCCACCAGTATGGACGTGAAGCCGTAAACGACGGCTTTCACGCGGAGGACACTACCGGGTGACGACAAATGCCGCGGTCACATCGACGGCGGTTTCGCCTTTTTCGATCACGCGGGCACGAAGTTTGAGCTTCGCCTTGCCGTAGCGGGCGAGCGCTTCCTTGAACTCGGCGATGGCAGCCTGCGCCGGACGTTCGCAAATCGCGCGGAGGTCGCCGATCACCGGTCGCCGGTACGCGGCGCGGCTTTCTTTAACAACGATGCTCCATTCGGGTTTTTCGGCCCCCTTTTCGTTCTTCATCAGCTCCCAAACGACGCCATACCCAGCGAGCGTGGCGAGGGACACGAGACTGCCGCCGAATGCGGTGTTGAGGGAATTTTTATTCTGCTCCTTGGGCGCCGTGAGCGTCAAAGCCCGCTCGTCGCTGACCTCCACGCCGACGCCCATTGCCTTCGCAAGTGGGATCATTTCGTGGAGAAAAAGCTCCAGGGATGGAACCTTGAGGGGCTTCATGGAAAGTGAGGTTTAGTAGGAAATCGGTGCGCGTCAAAGCCCGTAAAGCCCAAATCGCACCGATTTTCGCCTTTTCCAATTCCGCCTGAATATTGGTCCGGAATCGATGAATTCTCGCTGGGATTTGTCCTTCAAGCCGCTTTCCGACGAAAATCACGACATGCCCTGTTGGGTGCCATGATTTTCGCGGGTCAGAAGCTGGCGGCCAAATTCACTCTTTTTGAGGTTCCGGATGGCTGACTTAAGCAGTTTCAATTAAATGAATTAATGCTTCGCCGCAGGGGTGTTTTCGTCGACATGAAAAACACGCGGGCTCTTCCGACGAACAGAACGATTCGCTCGCTGCGGGTAGGGGCGCCGCGCCAACATTTTTGAGGCGCTCATTTCTTCGCGTCTTCCAGCGCGTGCTGAAGCTTCTTGATTTTCGGCGCGATCACGAAGGAACAGTAGCCGGCGTTTGGATTTTTCGTGAAGTAATCCTGGTGATAGCTCTCGGCCGGCCAGAATTTTGTTAACGCGACGATCTCGGTCGTGAGCTTGTCGCGGAAAATTTTACCGGCTTCCGCTTTCGATTTCTCGGCGGCGGCTTTTTGCGCGGCGTTTGCGGGCAGGATAATAGAGCGATACTGCGGGCCGTGGTCATTGCCTTGGCCGCCGACCTGCGTCGGGTTGTGGACCTGCCAGAAATATTCTAGCAAGCGGTCCAGCGTCACGACCGATGGATCGTAGTCGATTTTTACGACCTCGGCATGACCGGTGGCGTGTGCGCAGACCTGCTCGTAGGTCGGATTCGGCTCGTCGCCGCCGGCGTAACCGCAGGTCGCGCCTTTGACGCCGGGCAGCAGTTTATAGGCGGCCTCGGTGCACCAGAAGCACCCGCCACCGAGGACGATGGATTCGGTTTTTGTTTCAGCGGCTTGGGTCATGGAAGAGGGGAGAAGCGCGAACAGGCAGAGTGGAAGAAGGAGACGGATCATGGGTGGTGAAAGGTAAGAGTTACGAACGTATTCCAGGGAATCAAATACCACTGGGCGACGCTACGCACCTCTCAGGGCGGGGTGTTTAGGGCGCACTCGCGCGCGAAAAGAAAACCGGAACGCGGGCTGAAGTCTCGCGCTATTTTAGGTTTTGGACGCGCGCCGTGCTATCGTGTGAGTTTCCGGTATTTGATTCGATGCGGCTGGTCCGCTTCCTTGCCTTTGCGGCGCCGGAAGTCTTCGAGGTAGCTCGAGTAGTTGCCATTGAACCAGTGCACCTGGCTGTCGCCTTCGAAAGCGAGGATGTGCGTCGCCACGCGATCGAGAAACCAGCGATCATGGGAGACGACGACCGCGCAGCCCGCGAAATTCTCCAGCCCTTCCTCCAGCGAGCGGATTGAGTTCACGTCGAGATCGTTGGTCGGTTCGTCGAGGAGAATCAGGTTCGCGCCGCTTTTGAGCAATCGGGCCAGATGCACGCGGTTGCGTTCGCCGCCGGAAAGCACGCCGACTTTTTTCTGCTGGTCCGCGCCGGTGAATCCGAACTGTGCGCAGTAGGCGCGGGCGTTGATTTCGCGATTACCCAGCTTGAGGATTTCCTCGCCGTCGCTGATCGCTTGGAAAATCGTCTGCGCATCCGGCAGCGAGTCGCGCGACTGGTCGACGTGGGCGATTTTTACCGTTGGACCGACGCGTAGCTCACCGGTATCGGCGTTTTCTGCGTTCGTGATCAACCGAAACATCGTCGTCTTGCCCGCGCCGTTGGGCCCGATCACGCCGACGATGCCGCCCGGGGGCAGCGAGAAATTCACGCCCTCGAAAAGCACGCGGTCGCCGTAACTTTTCCCGAGATCTTTTGCCTCGACGACGAGCGAGCCGAGCCGAGGCCCGGGCGGGATGAGCAGCTCGAATTCCTTTTCCTTCTCGGGATTGTTTTCCTTCACCATCGACTCGTAGGCGCTGATGCGAGCCTGCGATTTCGCGACGCGCGCTTTCGCCGACTGTCGAATCCATGCGAGTTCGCGCGCCATCGCTTTTTGTCGCTTGTCCTCGGTGCGCTGCTCGACGCCCAAGCGCGCCTGTTTCTGCTCGAGCCACGAGGAGTAGTTCCCCTTCCACGGAATCCCGTGACCGTGGCTCAACTCCAGAATCCACTGCGCAACGTTATCCAGGAAATAACGGTCGTGCGTCACGGCGATGACGGTGCCCTCGTAGCGCGCGAGATGCTGTTCGAGCCAGTGTACGCTCTCGGCGTCGAGATGGTTGGTGGGTTCGTCGAGTAACAGAATGGCGGGCTTCTTCAGCAAAAGCCGCGCGAGCGCCACGCGCCGGCGTTCGCCACCGGAGAGGTTATCGACGATCTGTTCGCCTGGTGGACAACGCAGCGCGTCCATCGCCATCTCGACTTGCGGGGTGACATCCCAGGCGCCGAGGGCGTCGATTTTTTCCTGCAATTCGCCCTGCTTCGTGGCGATGACGTCTTTTTGCGCGTCGGTTTCGGCCGCGCTGAGTTCGTCCCAGGTGGCGTCGTAAGCGGCGGTGAGATCGGTGAGATGTTTCACGCCTTCCTCGATGCAGGCGCGCACGGTGGCGCCGGCGGTGAGGTGCGGTTCCTGTTCGAGGAAGCCGATGGAGTAGCCCGGCTCGAAGTGCAGGCGGCCGTCGATCTCGGTGTCTCGGCCGGCGAGGATGCGGAGCAGCGAGGATTTGCCGGAGCCATTGAACCCGAGGACGCCGATTTTGGCGCCGTAGTAAAATGACAGCGAGATGTCGCGGAGGATTTCCTTGCGCTCGATTTTCTTCGAGACGCCGAGCATGGAGAAAATGATCTTCGGGGCTTCTTCGGGTCGGGCCATGCGGTGACTCAAGCGCGCGCCGTAAATCCGGCAAGCGAACTAACCCGGGTGTTTGGGAC
>CAIXKG010000054.1 GCA_903919985.1 uncultured Opitutia bacterium
CCGATGTCGTCCGATTCCCGGCATCATTCGCCGGCGCCTGACGACTCCACCTCGAAGGCGCGAATCCGACGCACCCGCGAAAGGGGATTGGTATCTACCGCGTGCCGCTGAAATTGCGCGCTTGCGACCCGCGCGAAACCGGCGGGCGGCCGAGCGTGCGACCACCGAACCGGTGCATCAGACCGCGGGCGCGCGCTCAACCGGCAGGAATCCCTCTGGGATCGGACCAGGATCAACCCAGACGATTTTTCGTGGACAACCTCACGCCAGCCCTTCTTTTTCCACCGCATGTCTTCGCCGCTCGGAAAACTCACTTCGCCCGTCAGCCTCGCCGTCGATGCCGTGCTGGTCGCCGCTTTTTTCGCCTATCTCTATACGCTCGTTGCGCCGCACGTCCCCTCCCGCGATCCCAAGATGATCATGTTCTTCGGCGCGGCGTGCGCGGCGTGTATGTCGGGTGTTTTTTGGCTCGCGGTGCAGATGTTCCGCGTGGTCCTGAAAGCCCAGTTGCAGGCCAAGAAGTAAATCGGCCCGCGTTTTCCACTCTACCTTCGCGCACGACTCAACTCGTGCGCTTTTTTGTGCCGTCGTGCGGCGCTTCGAGCCCGCGTTCGGATCGATCCGCGCTGTGAGTTGAAGAGTAAAACGGCGCAGGAGCGCAGCCGCCCTCGGCTGCAATCAGATCAGAAATGCGGCCGGGGGCGGCCGCGCTCCCGGGCTAAGCCTCAAACGGTAGTGCAGCGGCAGGGCGTCTCTGCCTGCCGCATTCAGCGTCATCATTTCGGCAGGCAGGGACGCCTGCCGCTACGTCGTTAGCGGCTACGCTTTTGGCTACACCGCGCTAGTGTCCCCTAGCTATTGTTCCGCTGGGTCCGGCGTTTTTCGACGCGCGTCGAAGCGAGGATCGCAAGTTCGTAGAGCAGATAAAGCGGCAACGCGTAGATCGTCATGATGAACGGATCGGGCGTCGGGGTGACGACCGCGGCGATAATGAAAATCAGCACGATCGCATGCCGGCGATATTTGCGCAGAAACGCCGTCGAAATCAGGCCGAGCCAAACCAAGAGCAGGATGACCAGCGGAAATTCAAACGAAGCGCCCGTGCCCAACACCAACCACGTGAGCATGCTGTAATAGCTCCCGGGGGTCCAACGCGTCGTGTATTCGAAATAGTCGTTCAACTCAATCGACACCTTGACCGTGCTCGGCACCAGCAGGAGAAAGCTAAACGTCGCACCAATCGCGAAGAGAATGCCCGCGGCCACACACATCGGGAGCACCGCCTTCATTTCCTTCTTCGTCAGCGCCGGGGAGACAAACTGCGCGACGAAAAAAAGGCAGAAAGGCGCAGCGAGAAAGAATCCGCCGAAAATGCACATCTGGATCGCGACGTTAAATCCCTCCATGATCGTCACCGTACCCAGCTTCTCGAAGGTTCTGCCCGGGTAGGACGCCCAGACGGAAGTCAACGGCCACTCTAGGACGTGCTTAAACTCGAGGAGGAAATATCCGATCAGGCTGGCGAAGACCACGAACGTGATCGTGCACTTGATCAGCGTCCAACGCAGGTCCTCCAGATGATCAAAAAAGCCCATCGCCTTTTCGCGCGGGGAAATCTCGGCGTCGGCGGACTTGGTTTGGGAGTCGGATTGGTCGTCGGTGCTCACGAGATGGAAAAGGGAAGGCGGATGGTGGGAGATTTTTTCCAAAACGGAAGCGCGATTGCGTCCGCACCTTCCGGTTGCCGTGCGCCCGCGCTACACCCAACAAAAAACACCAAGTGAATTCGCTCGGTGAGACCGCTTAACCGAGAGCGGCCGGAAAGGGTTGGGGCTGACTATGCACCATTACGGCCCGCCGTGCTTGAACAACCCCAGCCACAACCTCGCCGTGCGTCCTCCTGCGCCGTTGACAGCCCGGGACGCGGGCGTTTTGCATCTTCCCTTCTGCGTCCGTCGCAGCTGTCCGTTTTTTTAACCGCATAACTCCTCCACATGGCCGCCAAATCCAAAGCTAAGAAAGCCCCCTCCTCCGCGAAGAAGTTCGCTCCCAAGGGCAAGCCCGCTCCGAAAAAGTCCGCCCCCAAGGGCCCTAAATACGTTTACACGTGGGGCGCCGGCAAGGCCGACGGCAACGGCTCGATGAAAAATCTCCTCGGCGGCAAGGGCGCTAATCTCGCCGAGATGACCCGCATCAGCCTGCCCGTGCCTCCCGGTTTCACGATTACGACCGAGGTCTGCACTTACTACTACGCCAACAAGCGCACGTACCCCACCTCGCTCCAGTCCCAGATGGAAGCCGGCGTCGCCAACATGGAAAAAATCATGGGCACGAAGTTCGGCGCCACCACCGGCACCCCGCTCCTCGTCGCCGTCCGCTCGGGCGCGCGCGATTCCATGCCCGGCATGATGGACACGATTCTTAATCTCGGCCTCAACGACCAGAGCGTCGTCGCCCTCGTCGAATCCACCAAGAATCCCCGCTTCGCTTGGGATTGCTACCGCCGCTTCATTCAAATGTACGGCGACGTCGTCATCGGCGTGCAGAAACGCGAAGGCGAAGATCACGATCCGTTCGAGTCCGTCATCCACGGTTTCAAACACGAAAAATATCACGGCGACATCGAGGACTCGAAGCTCACCGCCGAGGACCAGCAAGAACTCGTCAAGCGCTTCAAGGCCCTCGTCAAAGAGCGCACCGGAAAATCGTTCCCGAACGATCCGTGGGATCAGCTCCGCGGCGCCGCCGGCGCCGTATTCGGTTCGTGGATGAACGACCGCGCCAAGGTCTACCGCGCGAAGTACAACATCCCCTCCGAGTGGGGCACCGCCGTCAACGTCCAGGCCATGGTCTTCGGCAACACCGGTGACACCTCCGGCTCGGGCGTGGCGTTCACCCGCAATCCCGCCAACGGCATCAACGAATTTTACGGCGAATTCC
>CAIXKG010000055.1 GCA_903919985.1 uncultured Opitutia bacterium
AACCGTGGACGTGGGAGAAGGCGACGCCGGCTTTCTCGAAGACGGCGCCCTCGGTCAAGGTACGCGTGCGTCCGCCGCCGCCTTCGGGGCGCGTCCATTTGTCCTCTTGGAAACGGCCGGAACCGTCTTCGGATTCAAGGCCCGCGCAGATATTATCCTGGAGGGAGAGCAGATAGTTTTTAACGGCGGCGAGATCGGGCGTCATGGCGACTCGGCAATGAACACATATCGGGGCGATTGAGAAAACTAAATCACGCGCATTTATTGGCGAAGGGGGCGCGAAGCTTGGCGGTCCGGCGGCGGAGCGCCGGACGCTTTCGCGGCGTCTAGAGCGATTTAAGCAAAAGCGTCGCCGCTAACAAAGTACCGGCAGAAGTCCCTGCCTGCCGAAACGAGGCGCATAACCCGGCCGGCAGAGACGCCGGCTGCGACACAATACCGGCACGGAAAATTTAAACCGCTCGCTCGCTTCACCGACGACCGCAGGTCCTGTTGGGCGTCTTTGATCAGGCCGATGACTTTCTCCCGGTAACCGGCTGGATTTGAGATCGTAACGGTGAAGGCAAACGGCGGATCCCGGCTTTGGTTGAGCGGAGCGTGATCCGCGTTGCAGGACAGATCCGGTTTCAGTCCGCGGGCCCCTTTTGGTTAGCGGAACGTGCGAGTGTTTCGGCGGAGACCCGCGCAGGCCTCGCGGCTTCCGCGTCATTGAAAATCCATTTTCAGTCCTCCGCTCGGGAGATTGCGCCCGCGAAACCTGACGGTGTAAAAGGTGGAGATGGGCTTGACGACTTTGCTAGAGTTCGCGTTCGACAGCGATTGCGCCACTCGCGATAGCTGAACCTCCGTCGCTTTAGCCTGATGAATTCCGCTGTTCTCAACACCATTGCCGTCACCGGATTTTCCGTCGCATTTTTTCACGCGGCGATTCCGACGCACTGGTTGCCGTTTGTTTTGGTGTCACGGGCGCGCGGCTGGAGTCGGACGAAGACGCTTGGCGTGACGCTACTGGCGGGGCTGGGGCATGTGGCGGTGACGAGTTTGCTTGGTCTCGCGATCGCTTGGTTCGGCTTTCAGCTCGATGCGAAGATCGGTGCGGCGTTCCCGTGGGTGATTGGCGGTGGATTGGGCGCGATCGGGCTCTATTATTTTTGGCGCCAATGGCGTGGGGCTGGCATTTGCCATCACGCCGTGCCGGGCGGGCAGCATCAGGCCGACGAGCATTGCGGGGAGGAAAAGGAGCACAGTCACTGGCACGAGGAGCTGGAAGAAAGTCCGCTGGTTTCGGAGCGGAAGAGCGACTGGGCGGTGATCGGCGGCCTCTTCCTCATGCTGACGCTGTCGCCGTGCGAAGGATTTTTGCCGGTCTATTTGTCCGGGGTGCAGTTTGGCTGGCACGGCTTCATCGTGCTCAGCGTGATTCTGGCGGCTGGAGCGCTGCTCGGGATGCTTTTGTTTACTTGGCTGACGCTTGTCGGACTGGAGAAATTCGAAGTGAAAACGCTCGAACGCTACGAGTCGGCCCTGCTCGGGCTATTATTTACCGCGCTCGGCGTGTTGATCATTCTGCTGGAGCGGTAGACCCGTTCAAACCGACCGGACCGATGCGGGTCGCATCGATCCGGGCCGCGCGTCACACGGGCCTCGATTTCATGGCTTCAGCGCGGCCGCGATGCGCTTGAGAGCGGTCTCGACGTTTTCGCGGGAATTGAAAGCGCTGATGCGCACGTGGCCCTCGCCGCATTTGCCGAAGCCGGCGCCGGGCGTGCAGACGACTTGGGCCTTGTTCAGCAGGAGATCGAAAAATTCCCATGAGTCGCGGCCCGTATTGATCCAGATATAGGGGGCGTTGTCGCCGCCGACGCAGCTTAGGCCGAGATTGTTGACCGCGGTGCGAATGAGGGCGGCGTTCGCGAGATAGAAATCGGTCATGGCGCGCACCTGTTGTTTGCCGGCGTCGGTGAAGATGGCGGCCGCGGCTTTTTGAATCGGGTAGGCGACGCCATTGAATTTCGTCGTATGCCGGCGATTCCAGAGTGCATGGACCGAGTGGGTTTTGCCGGCGAGATCGTAGGCGACGAGGGTCTTGGGGATCACGGTGTACGCGCAACGCGTACCGGTGAAGCCCGCCGTCTTGGAGAAACTGCGAAACTCGATCGCGACATCACGCGCGCCGGGTATTTCGTAGATCGAATGGGGGATGGCCGGGTCGCGGATGTAGGCCTCGTAGGCGGAGTCGAAAAGGATGATCGCGTTGTTGGATTTGGCGTAGGCAACCCAAGCGGCGAGCTGTTCGCGGGTGGCGACGGCGCCGGTGGGGTTGTTGGGAAAACAAAGATAGATGAGGTCGGTCGCGGTGGCCGGTATCGCCGGCACGTAGCCGTTGGCGGGCGTGCAATCGAGATACGTTATACCGGCGTAACGGCCGTCTAGGTTGGGCCCGGTGCGACCGGCCATGACGTTGGTGTCGATGTAGACGGGATAAACCGGATCGGGGATCGCCAGGCGGAGGCCTTCGGTCGCGAAGATTTCCTGGATGTTCGCGCAATCGCACTTCGAGCCGTCGGAGATGAAAATTTCGTCGGGCTCGATCGCGCACCCGCGGGCGGCGTAATCATTTTGGGCCACGGCCTCGCGGAGGAACGCGTAGCCTTGTTCGGGACCATAGCCTTTGAACGTGGAACGTACCGCCATCTCGTCGGTCGCCGCATGGAGCGCAGCGGTGCAGACAGCGGGGAGGGGCTCGGTGACGTCGCCGATGCCGAGGCGGATAACCGGCTTGGTCGGATTGGCCGCGACGTAGGCGCTGACCCGCTTGGCGATGTCGGCGAAAAGATAGGAGGCCTTGAGCTTGGTGTAATTTTCGTTGATGCGGATCATGGAAGATAGATGCGATTAAGGAGGTGCAAAGTGTCGGGAGGCCGGGCGAAAAACTTGAACAAACGCAACGGGCCGGGTTTGTTCAAGCCCGACGTTACCCCCAAACCGCACACCCTCCATGAAGAAAATTGAATCGGTGGCTGAGATGACCGCAGTAGCAGCCGAGTGGCGAACGGCGGGCCAGACCGTGGCGCTGGTGGCCACGATGGGCGCGTTGCACGCGGGCCAGGAAACGTTGATTCGCGCGGCGGTGGCGCGGGCCGATATCGTGGTCGTTTCCATTTTCGTGAATCCGCTGCAGTTCAGTCAGAATCAGGTCGTGGCGAATTACCCGCGCAGTTTGGAACTGGATCTGGCGTTGTGCGAAGCGTGTGGCGTGCAAGCGGTGTTTTGCCCGCCGGTCGAAGTCATGTTTCCCCGCGGGTATGCCTCGTTTGTGATCGAGGAGTCGACCAGCAAGCCGCTCTGCGGAGCGTCGCGCCCCGGACATTTTCGCGGAATCACCACGGTGATGGCGAAATTGTTCAACATCGTGCGCCCGCAGTACGCGTTCTTTGGCCAGAAAACCGCGCAACGGGCGGCGGTGGTGCGGCGCATGTCCGACGAATTTTGTTTTGGCGTCGAGGTCATCGTGGTGCCCACGGCGCGCGAAGCCGACGGGCTGGCCGCCGGCGTGCGCAACCGCGATTTCACCGCCAGCCAGAGACAGGAGGCGCTGGCTTTATACAAAGCGCTGACGCGCGCGAAGGAAATGGCCGATAGCGGCGTGCGCAGCCCTGATCGGTTGATCGCGGAGGCGACGCACATCCTTGGTCAGCATCGGCGCGTGCGCGTGATCTACGTGGCGATCGTCGATCGTCTCACGATCGAAGCCATGCGCGAGGTCGTGCCCGGCAAGAGCATGCTGGCCATCGCGGCCTGGGTCGACGAGGCGCGGCTGATTGATAACGTGGTGCTCTGATTCCGGGAGTCCCCGCCATTTCATCGCGATTTACCGCGCGAGGAACCAATCCAGTGGATCGTCGAGGCGCGCGGCGCGCACCTCGCAAAACAAAACCACCGCCCGGGACGATCGTTCGGAAAAATCCGCGCGTGCGAGTTTACGGTGGAAATCTTTCAGAATCTGTCATGGGATGATCGTTCACCCCCTCAAAAACCGACCAATCCTTTTCTCACCATGCCTACCTACAAATTCGTGAATTTTGTCTGGGACGATGCGAAAGCCGCTTCCCTCGATTTCGTTGGCCGCCTCGCCTATCGCTCAAATCTGCTGGGTAGCGATCAACGCATCACCAATACCGGCGGCGGTAACACGTCTTCCAAGGTCGCGGAAAAAGATCCGCTCACTGGCCGGCCGGTCGAGGTGCTTTGGGTCAAGGGCTCGGGTGGCGATTTGCGCACCAGCACGCGCGAAAATTTCTCGTCGTTGTACCAGCAAAAGCTGATCGATCTTCAGCAACTCTACGGCGCGCGCACCGACAAAGGTCTGAAGTCGCCGGCCGAAGACGAGATGGTCGGCATGTACACGCACGCGACGTTTAACCTGAACCCGCGCGCTTCCTCGATCGACACGCCGCTGCACAGCTTCATCCCGGCGAAGTTCGTCGATCACATGCACCCCAATGCGATCATCGCGATCGCCGCGTCGGCCAACTGCGAGCAACTCACGCAGGAAATCTTCGGCGGGGAAATGGCCTACGTCACGTGGATGCGTCCGGGCTTCGAACTCGGCCTCGCCATGCAGTCCATCGTGCAGAAAAATCCGAAGGTGAAGTCCATCATGATGGGCCAGCACGGCTTCATCTCGTGGGACGACAACGAAAAGGCCTGTTACACTTACACGCTCGACTGCATCGAGAAAGCCGCGGCTTACATCGAGGCGAAGTATACGGCCAAGGGCGGCGACGCCGCGGCCTTCGGCGGCGCGAAATATCAGACGCTCACGCCCGAGCAGCGCCGCGCGACGTTTGCCGCGATCCTGCCCTGGCTCCGCGGCCAGGTTTCCAAGGAGAAACGTTTCGTCGGCACGGTGCAGGACGACGAAAAAATCCTGCGCTTCGTGAACTCGAAGGACGCCGCCCGTCTCGCCGAACTTGGCACGAGCTGCCCGGACCATTTCCTCCGGACCAAAATCAAGCCGCTCTACGTCGATTGGAATCCGCAGAGCGAAGACGCCGCGACGTTGAAGAAAAAACTCGCCGCTGGCCTCGAAGCCTACCGCAAGGACTACGGCGCCTACTACGCGAAGTGCAAACACGCCAACTCGCCCGCGATGCGTGACCCGAATCCGACGGTGGTTCTCATCCCCGGTGTCGGCCTGATCGCGTGGGGCAAAGATAAGTCCGAGAGCCGCGTCACCGCCGAGTTCTACAACTGCGCGGTGGAGGTCATGCGCGGAGCCGAGGCGATCGATAAATATATTTCCCTGCCCCAGCAGGAGGCGTTCGATATCGAGTACTGGCTGCTCGAGGAGGCGAAGTTGAAGCGCATGCCCGCGGAAAAGGAACTCGCCCGCCAGGTGATCATCGTGATCGGCGCTGGCTCGGGCATCGGCAAGGAAACCGCGCACCGCCTCGTGAAGGAAGGCGCGCACATCGTGTGCGTCGACCTCAACGAAGCCGCTGCGCAAGGCACCGCCAAGGAGATCACCGATAAATATGGTGTCGGCATCGGCGTCGCGGGCACGGGTCTTTCCGCCTGCGGTCCAGCGCTCGGACTCGCTTGTAATATCACCGACCGCGCTTCGATTCGCCGCATGCTCGATGACGTCGCGATGGCCTACGGTGGCTTCGACTCGATCTGTGTCACCGCCGGCATTTTCGTCCCAAGCGACACCTCCGGGCATATCCCCGACGACAAGTGGGCGCTCACGTTCAACATCAACGTCACGGGCAGTTATTTTGTCGCCGACGAAGCTTTCAAAACCTGGAAAGAGCAGGGGCTTCGTGGGAATCTCGTGCTCACGACATCGGCCAACGCCGCCGTCGCGAAGAAAGGTTCGCTGGCCTACGACACGTCGAAGGCCGCCGCCAATCACCTCGTGCGCGAGCTCGCCATCGAACTCTCGCCGCTCGTCCGGGTGAACGGCGTCGCGCCGGCGACGGTCGTGCAGGGCTCGGCGATGTTCCCGCGCGATCGCGTCATCGGCTCGCTCGCGAAGTACGCCATTCCCTACAAGGACGACGAGGCGACGGAGTCGCTTGTGACCAAGCTCGCGCAGTTCTACGCGGACCGCACGCTCACAAAGGCGCCAATCACGCCGGCCGATCAGGCCGAGGCCTATTTCCTCCTCGTGACCCAGCGCCTCAGTAAAACCACCGGTCAGGTCATCACGGTCGACGGCGGTTTGCACGAAGCGTTCCTGCGCTGACGAGAGCGGCCACGCGCTGTTCCGCGTAACCTTCGCCCGTAGGTCAGTGCGCTGACCTACGGTATCGCGCCGACGGGGAAAAAGACGGGGTTGTCTCGCCGAAGCCCCCTGTGTCCCTTGTGTCCTGTGGTCCGGAATTCATCTCCATCATTCGCAATCGTTGGTGCCGGTGCGCTCGGCAGCTACTACGGAGCGCGGCTGGCGCTCGCGGGCAACGACGTGCGTTTTCTCCTGCGCGGTGAACTCAGTGCGGTGCGCGAGCGTGGGCTGACGTTGCACGAAAAGGACGGCACGCGTCGCCTCGCGGATGTCGCCGCGTTCGCTACGACCGGGGAGATCGGTCCCGTGGATATCGTCATCATCACGCTGAAGACCACGGCCAATGCCGAACTCGCGCGGATGCTGCCGCCCTTGCTGGGCCCGCAGACGGCGGTCGTTACGTTGCAGAACGGCCTTGGCAACGAGGAATGTCTTGCCGCGCTTGTGGGCGCAGAGCGCGTACTCGGCGGTCTTTGTTTCATCGCGGTGAATCGGGTCGCCCCCGGCGAACTCCGCGGCTTTCACACGCCGGGGTCGATCACTCTCGGCGAATTCGGCCGGCCCGCGTCGGATCGCAGCCGGGCCATCGCCGCATGGTTTAAGGCGGCAGGCGTCAACTGCCTCGCCGTCGAGAATCTAGCCGAGGCCCGCTGGCGGAAATTGATCTGGAATGTGCCGTTCAACGGCCTCGCGATCGCGGCCGGGGGCATTACGACCGACCGGATCATGGCGGATCCCATCCTGCGGCAACGCGCTCGCACTCTGATGGACGAGGTCGCAATGGCGGCCCGCGCCTTTGGTTTTTCGGTCCCAGAACAATTCATCCAGTCGCAGCTCGACGTTACGCCCCCGATGGGCGCCTACCAGCCGTCCAGCCTCGTCGATTTTCTCGCGGGCCGGGCGGTTGAGCTTGAAGCCATCTGGGGTGAGCCGTTGTTGCGCGCCAAGCAGCTCGGCGTGCCGATGCCCGAACTTGAAAAAATCTATGGGCAGATCCGGGCTAAACTGTCCGGACGGAACTGATCAAATCGCAGTTGAATGCAGCGGTGCAGGATCCCTGAAACCGGGCGGCGGCGCTGCACCCACGATCGCTAAAAAAAGCGCGCTTGCTTGGGGTGGGCGATCGGGAATCGTCCCATCATGAATCGAAGGACCATGACCGGGTTCGCCATTTTATTCGTTCTCGCGCTCGCGGCGAAGGCCGAAATTGAGCTCAAGAATTTCGCGCCGGAGACCAAACCGCAGGATGATTTCTATCGGTACGCCAACGGGAACTGGCTGAAGAATAATCCCATTCCCGGCGACCAGGCGAGCTGGGGGAGTTTCAGCGAACTGGCGGAGCGCAACCAAATGAATCTCCGGGCGATCTGCGAGCGCGTCGCGGCCAAAACCGCGGGTGCAACGCCGGTGGAGAAAATGGTCGGCGATTTCTACGCGAGCGGAATCGACGAGGCCGCGATCAACGCCGCCGGGATGCGCCCGCTTCAACTGGAACTCGATCGAATCGCCGCGTTGCAGTCGCCCACCGACGTCCTGAAGGCCATTGCGCATCTTCAATCGTTCGGAGTTTCCTGCGGGTTTTCGTTCGGCAGTGTTTCCGACCAGAAGCAGAGCGATCGTGAAATCGCGAGGCTTGGCCAGGGCGGACTTGGACTGCCGGAACGGGGCTACTATTTTAACGACGACGAAAAGTCCCTGAAAATTCGTCAGCAGTACCTCGCGCATATCGTCAATTTGTTCGTGTTGCTCGGGGAACCGCGCGATGCCGCGAGCAATTCCGCGCAGGCGACGATGGCGCTGGAAACCAAACTCGCGTTTGCCGCGCTCTCGGCGGTTCAACTGCGCGATCCGTATCGCAGCTATCACAAAATGAAGCTAAGCGACGCGGCCGCGCGCACGCCCGGAATCGACTTTCAGCTTTTTCTGACCGAGCGCGGCGCTCCGCCGTTTGACGAAGTAAACCTGGCTCATCCGGAATTTATCAAGGCGTTCGAAACCGTTCTAACCACGACCCCGGTCGCCGACTGGCAGGCTTATTTGCGCTGGCACCTCGTGCGCTACGCCGCGCCCCATTTGAGCGAGGCTTTTGTGCGCGAGAGTTTTGCCTTTAATAGCACGGTGCTCAACGGCGTGTCGGAAATGCGGCCACGCTGGAAACGCGTCCTCGCCGCGATCGATGGCGGTCGCGGAGGCGGCGGGCTTGGCGAAGGGCTCGGCCAGCTCTACGTCGCCGAGTATTTTCCACCCGAAGCGAAGAAACGCATGGCCAAGCTGATCGAGGATCTGCGGGCTTCGCTCGGCGAACGCCTCACTGCGCTCGACTGGATGGATGCGCCGACCAAGGTCAAAGCGCGGGAGAAGCTGGCCGCGTTCGGGGTAAAAATCGGTTATCCCGAAAAATGGATCGACTACAGCGGGGTGAAAATATCCCGCGACGATTATTTCGGCAACGTCATGCGCACCGATGCCTTCGATGTCTCGCGCCGGCTCGCCCGGATCGGCCAGGCCGTCGATCGCACCGAATGGGGTATGACGCCGCCAACCGTCAACGCCTACTATCGTCCCACCAATAACGAGATCGTTTTTCCGGCGGGCATTTTGCAACCGCCGTTCTTCGATTTCAAAGCGGACGACGCCGTAAACTACGGCGGCATCGGAGCCGTGATCGGGCACGAGATGACCCACGGCTTCGACGACAAGGGCAGCCTCTACGACGCGAAAGGGAATCTCAATAATTGGTGGAGCGAAGAAAGTACGAATAAATTCAAGGCCCGCACCTCCGCGGTCGTGCAGCAGTTTGCCGCGTACGAACCGTTGCCCGGGCTGCACGTCAACGGCGAGCTCACGCAGGGCGAAAATATCGCGGATCTCGGCGGGGCGAAGATCGCATATTATGCGCTGGAGAAAGCGCTCGCGGACAAACCTCGCGTGCCGATTGACGGTTTCACTCCGGAGCAGCGCTTTTTCCTGAGTTGGGCCACGGTCTGGCGCAACAATATGCGCCCCGAACGGCAGCGTCTGCTGGTGAACACCGATCCCCATTCTCCGTCGGAATTTCGCGCCAACGGCCCGCTCTCGAACCTCGATGAATTCGCCAAGGCGTTTGCCGTCCCGGAGGGCGCTCCCATGCGCCGGCCCGCGACTGAGCGCGTGAACATTTGGTAGCTCGCGCTGAAAAGGAAGGCCGCGTTATCGCTCACGCGCCGGTTCGGTATCGCTTGCTCGGTGAGGCGAGCCGCAGCCGCGGGTGATCGGCCCGAGGTCGTTTCCGACCGACGCCAACCTTGGTGGGATTTATTCATCCTCACGCTGGCCGGGGCCGGCGTGTGATCTTATCCGCGTCGGCGGTAAAACTGCGCCATTCGGTTTATTTACCGCCAAAGAAATCTCGGGAATACGGCTCCCCAAAATTAGGACGGAGTACCGCGAACCCCGCTTCCGCTGAGTCCGGTAATCACCGGTGTGAGCAGCGCCGCAAAGTTACCTGGATCACTTTACTGGTTCGTAGATTTTCCGTTTTAGGGTCGCGCCCAAAAGCCGGCGAAAGGTCCGGAGGTCTTTCACGGCGCCGAGGGCGATGAGCTGGCTGGCGAGATTGCCCACGGCGGTGCCCTCGAGGTTGAACGACACGACGGGCAGGCCCGTCGCGTTCGCGGTGGCCTGGCACAGCAGCCGGTTTTTCGAGCCGCCGCCGACCATGAGGACGCGGTTGAATTTCCGTCTGGTCAGGCGCTCAAAGACCGCCTTGGCGTCCGCATGACCGCGGCCCAGCGAGTCGCAGATGAGCCGGGTGTAAGCGGCGAGATTTTTGGGTGCCGCAAGTTTACGGCGTTTCAACTGCGCATCGATTGCCGCCTTCATTGAAACAGGATTTGCAAATGTGGGATCAGTAACGTCGAGCAGCGTCGCGGGTGCGGGCAGTTTTTCGGCCGCCGTGATGAGAGCGGCCCACTCGCGGTCGTTGGACGGGCGCGAGGCGAAATCCTTCATCGTGCCCTCGAGCAGCCAGAGGCCGATGACGTTTGTGATCGGACAATACCGACCGTCGCCGAGCCGTTGGTTGGAAATGCGCGCGGCGAGGGCTTCAGCGCCGAGCACCGGAGTGTCGCTCTCAAAACCGACCAGTGACCAGGTGCCGGAGCTGAGAAAAAGATCCGAGCCGTCCTCAGCCGCGGGCATCGCCGCATAGGCGCACGCGGTATCGTGGCCCGGCACAGCGATGACCTGCGCGGATTCGAGGCCGGGAATTTTTTTAACCCGCCCCAGCTTGGTCCCCGCGATTACGGGTTTTGAAAACCACTGGGGTGGGACGCGAAAATAATCGAGGGTGGTGCGCGACCAATCGGGGGCGTGGACATCGATCAGTTGCGAGGTGCTGGCGATCGACAGCTCGTTCGCCATCCGGCCGGAAAGGAGGAAGTTGAAATAGTCGGGTAGAAACAGGCAACGCGTGGCGAGGTCCTCGATCGCGGGGCAGGTGGCGACGGCCTCGGCGAGTTGGAGCGAAGAGTTATAAAAGGAGTTCGGCATGCCGGTCGCGGCGTAGACGCGATCGAGCGCCGCCCGCGTATGGCCGAGATGTTTCAGACCGGGCTGCGTACGGGCGTCGCGGTAGGCGTGAACGGGAAACACCAGCCGGCCCGCGTCGTTGACGAGGGCATAGTCGACGCCCCACGTGTCGACGCCGACCGAAGCGAGGCTCGCGCCACGAGGCAGAGTGGCGGCGGCTTTGCGCAAACCGGTCTGCACCTCGTGCCAGAGCGTACCGATGTCCCAGTAGTCGTTCGGGCCGAGGGAGCGGAACGTGTTCGGGAAGCGATGTACCTCGTTGAGCGAGAGTTTGTTTTTTGCCCAGATGCCGAGAATGACGCGGCCGCTGGTGGCGCCGAGATCGATCGCCGCGGCGTAGATGGTTTTAGGGGTGGCCATGGGAGGATGGGGAAGGGGAAGCCGGACGGGTTACACCGAGATCACGGTAGGCCGACCCAGCGGGCATGGAGAAAGGAGGCCGTAAATCGGATTTTTCATTCTTAAAAAAGGCGCCGTGAGGAGGCGGACGCGAGAAGGCTTTCAGCCCCTTCCTATCGCCGTCGCTGCGCTCCCTTTCCTCGGTGCGTCACGCTGCAGTCCTTTTCCGGTTCATTCATGCCAGCTGGAGATTCACACTGGCTTCGTGGCTCAGTTCGCTGAAGCGCGCGGCGTTCTCCGGGAGTTTGATGTCGGTGTCGTACGTCGGAATCATTTCCTTCATGCGCGCCTTGCCTGCGGCGCTCTCGAGGATTTGCGGGAAACAAAGCTTCAAAACTTCGAGGACAATGTGCACCGACACCGACGCGCCCGGCGATGCCCCGAGCAGCGCGGAGATCGAGCGATCCGAGTTGGTGATCACTTCGGTGCCGTAGTGCACGATGCCGGCCTCGCCGTCGGTCTTCTTGATCGCCTGCACGCGAATGCCGGCGTCGATTAGTTTCCAGTCGGATTTTTTGGCCGCGGGATAGAAAACATGCAGGACCTCCATGCGATCATCCATGCTCTGGGTGCCTTGTTGTACGAGGTAGCGGACGAGGGGAATGTTGGTTGCGCCGATCTTGAGCAACGTGGCGAGATTGTGCGGTTTGATGGAGCCGGGGAGATCCCAAACACTGCCTTTGCGATGGAGGAATTTCGTGGTCCACGCGGCAAACGGCCCGAACAGCAGCGTTTTTTTCCCGTCGAGAATCCGCGTGTCGAGATGCGGCACGGCCATGGTCGGCGCCGCGTCGAGGGGCTGACCGTAAACCTTCGCCTGATGGCGGTTCACGATGGCCGGGTCGTCGCACACGAGCCATTGCCCTCCGATGGGGAAGCCGCCGATACCCTTGCTTTCCGGAATGCCTGATTTCTGAAGGAGTTTAAGGCTGCCGCCGCCCGCGCCAACGAACACGAATTTGGCGCGATTGCGACGGGTCGCGCCGGTCGAAAGATCGCGGATCGTGACGTCCCAGCCGCCGCTGGTTCGATCGAGATCGACCACGCGGTGACTCGACGCGATGCCGCAGCCGGGCTGCTGGCCGAGCCAGCCGAGCAGTTTGCGGGAAATCTCGCCGAAGTTCACATCGGTCCCGGAATCCATCTTGGTCGCAGCGATCGGCACTTCGCCCCGGCCTTCGGTCAGCAGCGGAGACCAGCCGGCAATCGTCGCGCGATCGGTGGAGAATTCCATGTCGCGGAAAAAATGATGCGCCGCCATCGCGGTGTGGCGCGCGCGGAGATAGTCGACCCACTTTTGGCCGTGTACGAAGCTGACGTGCGCCACGGGATTGATGAAGTCTTTGGGACGCGTGATCATCCCGCTGGCCACGGCGTAGGCCCAAAACTGACGGGAACGCTCGAACTGCTCGAAGATCTTGATCGCGTTCTCAACATCCACGGTGCCGTCAGGATTTTGATGGGGGGTGTAGCTCAACTCGCAAATCCCCGCGTGGCCGGTCC
>CAIXKG010000056.1 GCA_903919985.1 uncultured Opitutia bacterium
CACGATGCCAAGGGCCGCGCTGCGATCGATGCTCGCCGAATCCGTAGGCGAGAGATCGTTTGCGATCACGATTCGCTTCTCGGCGAGCCGGCTCAGACTGTTCTCGGCCTGGCCGAGCAGATTTTGCAACACGCGCTGCGCCACGTCGCGGATGTCGGAGGCGCGTTCCCGCAAGTACTCGTCGTCGATTTCCGCAAACGCCTGGATGTAACGCTGCGAGACCTTGTCGAAGCACGTTTCGATATTACGGCCCGTCGTTTCGAATTCGCGGATCGTCTCGCCGATAAGTGCCTGGTCCTCGAGGACGAGCAGATGAGCATCGAAAATCAGGGCTTCCTGCGCGCCCAGATTTTTTTCCACCTCACTCTGAATTTTTGCAATCTGGCGGCGGGTTTCCAGCAGCGCCTTGTCGAATCGCGCAATTTCTTCGATGCGTTTCTCGTGGTCGACTTGATAGCTCGGGACCTCGACGTCGCTTTGCAGATAAACGAAAATTTGCCCGTACGCGATCCCCTGCGAGGCGGAGATGCCTTGCACGATGATTTCCTGTTTACTGCGTGAATCCGAGGGCATGGCCATGCGCCGTCTGCTGGGGAAGCGCGGGCGGCGCCGGACGATAACGGTGGTCCCTTCCGTCGGGTCAATGCTGATTCACAGAATCCGCGTCTCGATCACGAAACAATCGCGACCCCAGGCCTCTTTGATCGTCGCGACGATCGCCGGCGTCGGCGCTCCATCCGGCAAAAAAGCAAAACACGCGCTGCCGCTGCCGCTCATCCGCGGCGCCAAACCGAACTCACCGCGCAACCGCTCGAGCAAAGTCGGGAGGGCGAGATATTTCGCGAATGCGACCGGCTCCATGTTATTAAACAGCAGGGTTTCGGCCGGCAGTTCGGCGTCGGCCAGCCAAGCCGCGAGCCGCGCCTCGGCTTCGGCCGCCGGCAGATAACTCGCGGGCGCCCGTTTGGCGAGTTGCGCGTAAGCCCACGGCGTCGCGATGCCGAAATTCGGTTTGAATACCACCACCCGCCGCCCGCGCAGCCGTTTCGCCGCGGGCTCAGGCAACGGCTCAATTCGCTCGCCCCGCCCGCGCATCAACGCAGGGCCATTTTGCAAAAATAAGGGACAATCCGATCCTAGGCCCGCGGCCATGGCCGCCATCGTCTCGGCCCGAACCGGTTCCACCCGCAACGCCGCCAGTGCCCGCAACGCCGCCACCGCGTCGCTGCTGCCGCCGCCCAGTCCCGCGCCCATCGGCACGCGTTTCTCGAGAAAAAATTTCGCGCCGGTCCGCGGTGAGTCTGTCCGCGAATCCGCTGTCGCCGCCACAAACGCGGCCGCCGCTTTCAAGACGAGATTGCCCGCATCCACCGGCACTGCCGGATCATCACATGAGAGTGTGAACTGACCTGCCGCCGCCGTCTCAACCTGGAGCATGTCGCCAAAGGCCAGCGGCGCCGCCACCGACACAAGATCGTGAAATCCATCTCCGCGTCGGCCGGTGATCGCGAGAAACAGGTTTAGTTTAGCGGGGGCAAAAATCGAAAACGCACTCACTGGCAGAGTGATCGCCGATTAACGGCGCCGCCTCCAGCCGGATTTTGCTTTTTGAAGCGGGGGCTTGAAAACACTTCCCGGTGTCCACTGCCTCTGTGGTTTCACCATGCCCTGCGATCTCATCCTCGTTCTCGACGCCCAATCGCCCCGCGAAGTCACCCCTGCCCTGCGCCAGCTCCAAGGCACCGTGCGGTGGGTAAAAGTCGGGCTCGAGATGTTCACCGCCTGCGGACCCGACTGCGTGCGCGAAATCGCCGGGCTGGGTTTCAACGTGTTTCTCGACCTCAAGCTGCACGACATACCCAATACCGTCGCCAAGGCCGTCGAATCCGTGGCGAAACTCCCCATCGGCATGCTCACCCTGCATACCTCCGGCGGACGTGAAATGATGCAATGGGCCGTAAAAGCCCAGCAACAGCACGCACCGCAGTTGCTGCTGCTGGGCGTGACGGTGCTCACGTCGACGAGCGCCGCGGGCCTCGCTGAAACCGGCGTACCCGATTCGCCCGAGCAACAAGTCGTGCGCCTCGGCCGGCTCGCCATCGACGCCGGACTGCGCGGACTGGTTTGCTCGCCCCTTGAAATCAAACCGCTCCGCCACGTTTTGCCCGCCGACGTTGCTCTCGTCACGCCTGGGATTCGTCCGCGCGACGCCAAGGCCGACGATCAAACGCGCGTGATGACTCCCGCCGACGCCGCGCAAGCCGGTGCCAGTTACCTCGTAGTCGGTCGCCCGATTTTTAAAGCGCCAGATCCGGTCGCAGCGGCCCGCGCGATCCTAGCCGAGATAGCGTAAACGGCAGATGTTCGATTTCAGAGGCCTGATGCCAGCCTGGGAACCTCCTGTTCCCTCCGCGGTAAATTCCATCGTCAACCTGTTCTTCCCTAACTTCCGAATTCTGACATCTGTCCTCTGGCCTCTGGCTTCTAATCTTTTGCCCTGATCTTTTTAAAAATGTCCCGTACCGCCGCCATTCTCCTCGCTGCCGGCAGCGGCACCCGCATGGGCGGGGCCGTCACCGACAAAGTGCTCGCTCTCCTCGCCGGCCGGCCCGTCTTCGCGCACTCCGCAGCCGCGTTCGCCGCAAGCGGCATCGCGGATCTCTATGTCATCGTCTACCGCGACCAGCGCCAAATGCTCACGCTCGCGGCGCTCGCCCCCACGCCGAGTTTGCTGATCGCCGGAGGTGCCGAGCGCCAGGACTCGGTCGCCGCGGCGCTCGCGGCGCTGCCGCCCGACATCGCCCACGTCTTTATTCACGATTGCGCCCGACCGCTGGTCCGAGCCGAACAACTCGTAGCCTTGCACAAAATCGTCCGCCGCGAACACGCCGTCGTCCTTGCCCATCGCGTGACTGATACGATAAAAAAGCACCGTAGCGGCGGTCGTTTGCGCACGCTCGATCGCGACCGGCTTTGGGCGATGGAGACGCCCCAGGTTTTTGCCCGTGAGCTCATTTGCGCAGCTTACGCGCGTGTCGCGAAAAAAAAGCTCCGCATCACCGACGACGCGCAGGCCGTCGAGGCCCTCGATCATCCGATCGCGCTCCTCGAAAATCCCTATCCCAACCCCAAACTGACCACCTCGGGCGATCTCAAGTACCTGGAGTTTCTACTTTCGCACGAGGGTGAGGAAAATTCCAAACGCCAAAATTCAGGCGCCAAAGAAACGCCCACCAGCCAATCCGAAAGATGATTTTGCCCGTGGATTTTTTTGGCGTTTAGCCGGTTGGCGTTTGAACCTTTTCCCATGAACCTCCGCATCGGCCACGGCTACGACATCCACCGCGTCGTAGCCGGCCGTCCACTCATCCTCGGCGGCGTGCGTTTCGACACCGACTACGGCCTCGACGGACACAGCGATGCCGACTGCCTCACCCACGCGATTTGCGACGCGCTCCTCGGTGCGGCGGGGCTGCCGGACATCGGCCATTTTTTTCCCAACACCGATCCGGCTTATAAAAACATCGACTCCCAGCGCCTGCTTGAACGCGTCTGCCACGAACTCTCCACGCGCGGCTTCGCCATCGCCAACCTCGACGCCACGGTGGTCGCCGAGAAGCCGAAAATTTTTCCCCGCCTCGCCGAGATGAAAGCCGCGCTCGCCAAATCCACGCATCTGCCGGTCGCGAACATCGGACTCAAAGCCACGACCAACGAGGGCATCGACGACATCGGCCGCGGCCTCGCCATCGCCGCCCACGCCGTCGCCCTGATCGCGAAAAATGAGGCCCGCTAAATCCGCGAAAGTTCGCGCAAGAAAATCCGCGCCTCTCATGTCAGTTTTTCTTTCGCGCCCGTTCGCCCTTTTAGCGGGCCTCTCCCTTCTTTTTCTCATCAGCGGCTGCGCCCGGCGCGAAACGGCCGTCGAGTCCGGCGGGCGCACCCAAACGCTCCATCGCGGCATCGGCGCGGAAATCGGCGACCTCGATCCTCACCTCGTCACCAACATCGCCGAGATGGATATCGTCTCCGCGCTCTTCGAGGGTCTCGTCACCGAAGACCCCGTCGACCTGCATCCTGTCGCCGGAGTGGCCGAGCGCTGGGAAATTTCCTCCGATCAGCTGACCTATACGTTTCACCTCCGCGCCAACGCCCGCTGGTCAGACGGCACGCCGGTGACGTCCACCGATTTCGCCGCCGCGTGGCGCCGTATGCTCACGCCGTCGCTCGCCGCGGAAAACGCCAGCCTGCTCCACGTGATCCAAGGCGCCGAAGCCTATCATCGCGGCGTCACATTGGACTTCACTCAAGTCGGCGTCGCGGCGATCGACCCTCGGACGCTGCGCGTCACGCTCGAGCACGCCACCCCCTATTTTCTCTCGCTGCTCACCCACCCGGCCTGGCTGCCGCTAAATATGCGGAGCATCACGGCCCATGGTTCGCCGACGGCACGGGGCAACGCGTGGGCCCGGCCCGGTCGCTTGATTGGCAATGGCGCATTCGTCCTGAAATCGTGGGAGCCGAACCAAGTCCTCGTGGTGGAGAAATCGCCGACGTATTGGGACGCCGCGACCGTGCGGCTGCAGGCGATTCATTTTTACCCGATCGACAGCATCGACGCCGAGGAACGGACCTTTCGAGCCGGCCAGCTGCACCTCACCTACGTCCTGCCGCACTCGAAAATCGAACGCTACCGCCGTGACGCTCCGCAATTTCTGCGGACGGACCCTTACCTCCACACGTATTTTTTGCGGCTAAACGTCCTGCGTCCGCCGCTCGCCGACCAACGCGTTCGTCGCGCCCTTGCACTCACCGTGGACCGGGCCGCCATCGTCGGAAAGATTCTCCACGGCGGTCAGCTCGCCGCGACGCGGATCACGCCGCCGAATCTTCCGGGTTACACGCCGACAGCCGGTACAAGCCCGTCGTTCGAAGCGGCGGCAGACGAAGGCCGTGCGCTGCTCGCCGCCGCCGGCTATCCTGGTGGCAAAGGGCTGCCTGCGCTCGAGCTGCTCCACAACACGTCCGAAAATCACCGCTTACTGGCCGAGGCGCTGCAGGAAATGTGGCGGCGCGAACTCGGCCTTGACGTAAAGCTAGTGAATCAGGAATTCAAAGTGACGCTCGCAGAACGCAGCGCCGGCCGTTATCAAATTCTGCTTTCCGATTGGGTCGGCGATTATCTCGACGCGACGACGTTTCTGGATCTCTGGAGCAGCGGCAGCGGCAACAATCACACGGGCTGGAGCAGCGCCGACTACGATGCCCGGCTTTTCGCCGCCGCGCGCCAGCCCGATGCGACCGCGCGGGCCGCTCAACTCCAGCAAGCTGAGACCCTGATGCTCACGGCCGCGCCAATCGCACCGCTCTACTACAACACGCACGTGTTCCTCCTGCACCCGAGCGTGCACGGGTGGAATCCGACGCTGCTCGACCACCATCCCTACAAGCACGTCTGGCTGGAAAACTAGCGCGATTTAACCAAAAGCGTGCCCGCTAACGACGTAGCAGCAGGCGTCGCTGCCGGCCGAAACGAGAGCGCCGAACCCGGCAGCCAGGGACGCCTGCCGCTACAAGGACGTGCTTTCAGTTTAACGGCAGCCGTGAGGCTTTCACCGGTCTCTTCCAAAGCGCTCACGCGTTCCGCTACTCGGAAAGGAGGATTCGCGGCTTTTTAGACGCCCGCTCAAACGCCTTGCCGAAAGAAGGCCGCTGCCGAATTGACGGCATCCCGCGTGAGAGCAATCTGCCGTGATAACACGCATTAAAATGCAACTGCCCGACGACGTTTACGCCCGCGCCCGCAAGGGGTGGGAGCGCCTTGAAAAATCCTTCGCCGAACTCTGCCGCCGCGGTCTCGAATACATCCTCAATGTTTACGCGCTGGAAACGGAACCGACCAGCCATTGGCAGCCCCGCCAGCCCGGTCGTCTCGGTTGGAAAAACCCAAACAAGGTAGAAATTAAAAAAACCTGGACCGCTCGCCTCACATCAAGGACCTCGAGCCCGAGTTGAAGAAGCCCCACCCTGAGGGCGCCAAATCCCATCCCTAGCATGAACGCGCGCACGCTCCGTTTTCTTTGCACCTGCTCGTGCCTCTTCGCGGCCCTCTTCGCGGGCTGCACCCGCGCCGCGTCCCTCTCCGCGCCAGTCCAGGTGCTCCGCGTCAGCCAGCGCAACGAGCCCGCCGATCTGGATCCCGCCACCGCGACGCTCCCCGACGAGTTCTTCATTATCCGCGCGCTGAGCGAGGGTCTAGTCGTGCCCGAATCCACCGCACCCGGCGGCGTGCGAGCCGCCACCGCCAGCCGTTGGGAAATTTCCGCCGACGGCCTGAGCGTCACGTTTCACCTCCGCGCCGTTGCGCGCTGGTCCAATCGCGAACCGGTCACGTCCGCTGACTTCATCGCTTCCTATCGGCGTCTGCTCACCCCGGCGACCGCCGCGCCGAAAGCCGAACTTTTCTTTGCGGTAAAAAACGCCCGGGCTTTCGTCGCCGGTAAGCTCACGGATTTTTCCACCGTGGGCTTTGCGGCGCCCGATCCGCTCACGCTCGTCGTCACCTTGGAGAGGCCCACGCCCGATCTACTGCTGTTCGTCGCCAGCGGTCCATGGATTCCCGTTCACCCCGCGACCGTGGCTGCGCATGGTCGCGACTGGACCAAGCCCGGACACTTTGTGGGCAACGGGCCGTTCACACTCGGCGAATGGCGTTCGCAACAGCGTATCGTCGTTAAAAAAAATCCCGCTTATCACTCCGCCGCGGCCACGCGAATCGACGAAATCCAATTCCTCCGCTACGACAGCGCCGATACGGAGGAGCGGGCCTACCGCGCCGGGCAGTTGGATGTGACGATGGATGTGCCGAAGACCAAAATCGAAACGTACGCCGTGGAACGTCCCGCGGAGTTGCACCGCGCAGCACTCGCGGAAACGCGTTTCCTATCCTTCAACCTCCAGCGCCCGCCGCTCACCGACGAGCGGGTCCGCCGCGCCCTCGCCCTCGCCATTGATCGTGACAAAATCGTCGACCGCGTTTTGCGCGGCGGACAGGAGCCTGCGATCCGTTTTGTCCCGACGGTCCTGCGGCCCGAATCCAAGAACACGGCCATCGACGGCGAATTTCGCCACGAATCCGCCGAGGCGCGCCGCCTGCTTGCCGCGGCCGGCTTTCCCGAGGGCCGAAATTTTCCGCGCCTCGAACTGGCGGGCTGGTCCAACAATCCGGTGCTGGAAGCCATCCAAGCCATGTGGCGGCAGGAGCTCGGCATCGAGGTCGCGCTCACGGTCCGCGAAGCGAAGGTCCATCTCGCGGCGTTACACGCCGGCACCTACGATATCGCCTTCGCGACCACGCTGCTCGATCTCGCCGAACGCGCGCACGCGCTCGAAGAATTCTCCACCGGCGCCGTGAACAATTTTCCCCATTGGTCGTCGCCTGAATTCGACGCCGCGCTGCAAGTCGCCAACGCCGAACGCGACGCCGGCCGTCGTGCGCTAAGCCTCGACCACGCCGAAACGCTTTTGCTCCGCGCCGCACCGCTCGCTCCGGTTTATTTCAACACCCGAAACTGGCTCATGGCGCCACGCGTCCGTGGCTGGCACGAAGATGCGCTGTGGACCCGCTCTTATCAGGCCATCTATCTCGATGAAAAATAAACTACGGCTGTCTTGGCTCACCCTGGTCGGAACCGTGGCGCTCTTCGGCGCCGAAACGCGGCCGGCGATTTCCGCCGCCAGCATTCTGGCGCGCACGCGCATTCTAGCGTCCGACGAATTCGAGGGCCGCGCGCCTGGCTCGCCCGGCGAGGAAAAGACGGTCACCTATCTGACCGACGAATTCAAAAACATGGGCCTTCAGCCCGGCAATCCCAACGGCGCGTTTGTGCAAAAGGTCGCGCTCGTCGGCATTACGTCGAAGCCCACGCTGTCGTTCGCGGCGGGTGGCCAAACGCTCGCCCTGGAATTCATCAACGATTTTGTGGGCTCGACCAGCCGCGTGCAGGCCCACGTCGAGGCGAAAGGCAGCGACGTCGTTTTTGTTGGATACGGCATCGTTGCGCCGGAATTCGGTTGGGACGATTTCAAAGACGTCGACGTGCGCGGCAAGACCGTGGTCATGTTGATCAACGATCCGCCCGTGACCGATCCGAAAACCGGTGCCCTCGACCCGAAAATTTTCGGCGGCCTGGCCATGACCTACTACGGCCGCTGGACCTACAAATACGAGATCGCCGCGGAAAAAGGCGCCGCCGCCTGCCTCATTGTCCACGAGACCGGGCCAGCCGCGTATCCGTTCGGCGTCGTCGTCACGAGCCGCAGCCGTGAAAATTTCGAGATCCGCTCGCCCGATGGCAACGCGGGGCACGTTGCCATGGAAGGCTGGCTCACGCTCGATGCAGCGAAAAAATTGTTTGCCGCCTCGGGCCACGATTTCGACGCGTTGAAGCAGAGCGCCGTCTCCCGTGAATTTCGCCCCGTGGCGCTGGGGGCGCAGGCGGCGTTCACCGTCGACAGCACGCTGCGCAACGTCGATTCGCAGAACGTCGCCGCCTTGCTCCCAGGCTCCGATCCGAAGCGGCGCCAGGAGTACGTGGTGTATAACGCCCACTGGGATCACCTCGGCCGCGATGACCGGTTGAAGGGCGACCAGATTTACAACGGTGCCGCCGACAACGCCGCCGGCACCGCGGTGCTGCTCGAGCTCGCGCAGGCGTTCAAAGCCCTGCCCGCCGGGCAGCAACCGGCGCGCAGCATTTTATTTCTTTCCGTCACGGCCGAGGAAAAAGGGCTCCTCGGCTCGCGCTATTACGCGCAGAATCCGCTCTACCCGCTCACGCAGACGCTCGCGGTCATCAACATGGACGGCGCGAATCAATTCGGCCCGACTAGCGACCTGATGACCGTGGGCTACGGCGCCTCAACCATCGACGATATCGGCACCGCCATCGCGAGATCGCAGGGGCGCGAAATAAAACCCGATCCTCATCCCGAGCGCGGCTCCTACTACCGGAGCGATCATTTCGAATTCGCGAAGGTCGGCGTGCCCGGCTACTACTCGAAATCAGGCAACGTTTTCATCGGCCAGTCGGCCGCGTACGGCGAGAACCTCGTCAACGACTACATCGCGCACGATTATCACCAAGTGAGCGACGAAGTGAAATCCGGCTGGACCTTTGAGGGCGCCGCGCAGGACACGAAATTCCTGATGCTCGTGGGTCTGCACGTCGCCAACGACGACGCCTGGCCTGAGTGGAAACCCGGCAACGAGTTCAAGGCCCGCCGCGATGCGATGCTGAAACGGTGATGCGGCGCCTTTAACACGAAGGCCGGGCCGGTTATCCCGAACCCCACGGCGCGACTCGGCTCACCAACTGAGCAATGCCGAACCGGCGGGTTGGGTATAACGCGCCCCACCCTCTCACCGCCCGTTAAAGCCCAGCGCTCCGCCCGTCGTGCCGTACCGCTTGCACCGGGCCCGGCAGTTGCTTTGCTTTCGCGCATGCTTCGACGTTCCCCCCTCGTTCTCGCCACCCTGGTTGCGGCCCTCGTTTTCGTCTCAGGCTGCGGCAAAAAAGATTCCATCACCGCGGGCGCCACCGGCGCAAAGAAGTCCAACGATCAGATCCTACGCCTCGGCAACGGCGCCGAGCCGCAGGATCTCGACCCGCAAACGATCACCGGCGTCCCCGAGCACAAAGTCATCATGGGACTCTTCGAGGGGCTCGTAACCGAAGATCCCAAGGATCTGCACCCCGTGGCAGGCCTCGCCGATCGCTGGGAGATTTCCCCCGACGGTCTGGTCTACACGTTTCACCTGCGAGCCGACGCCAAATGGTCCGACGGCACGCCGATCACCGCGGAGCAATACGTCGAATCCTATCAACGCATGCTCACGCCAGCGCTGGCCGCCGAGTATTCGTATCTTCTCTGGTTCGCCGTCGGGGCGGAAGATTACACCAAGGGAAAACTTACTGATTTTTCGAAGACCGGTTTCAAGGCCCTCGATTCCCGCACGCTTCAGATCACGCTCAACTCGGCCACGCCCTACCTGCTGAAAATCATCGCGAGCCACTACGCATGGAGCGTGGTGCCGGTGCACGTGATCAAAAAATTCGGCAAGCTCGAGGAGAAGCACACGGCCTGGACCCGCGCCGGGAATCTCGTCAGCAACGCCGCGTTCATGCTGAAGGAATGGCTGCCCAACCAACGCATCACGCTCGTGCCGAATCCCCATTACTGGGACGCCGCCACCGTGAAACTGAAAGCCATCGAGTTCTATCCCACCGAGGACATCGCGAGCGAAGAACGCATGTTTCGCACGGGTCAACTCGACAAGACGAACGAATTGCCCAACGCCAAAATCGACTCCTATCGCAAGGAGCACCCCGAACTCCTGCACATCGAGCCCTATCTCGGTCTCTATTTTTACCGCTGCAACGTCACGCGCGCACCCCTCACGGACAAACGCGTGCGTCAGGCCCTTGCGCTCGCGATTGATCGCGAGAGCTTGATCAAGAACGTGACCCGCGGCGGTCAGTCTCCGGCCTACGCCGTGAGTTATCCGGGCACGTCCGGCTACATGCCTCGGGCCAAACTCGAAGGTCGCATCGCCGAAGCGAAGAAGCTGCTCGCTGAGGCGGGTTATCCTGACGGGAAGGGCTGCCCGCCGATCGAGCTTCTCTACAACACGTCCGAAAATCACCGCGCCATCGCGGAAGCCATCCAGCAGATGTGGCGCAAAAATCTCGGCGTAGAAATCACGCTCCGCAACGAAGAGTGGAAAGTTTACCTCACCACTCAGCACATCACCCACGACTTCACGCTCGAACGCGGCGGCTGGATCGCCGACTACGTCGACCCGCACTCCTTTCTCGAAATGTGGGTCACCAACGGCGGCAACAACGACACGCTCTGGTCCAACGCCGAATACGACCGACTCTTCCAAGCCGCCCTCTCCGCAAAAAACGATTCCGATCGTTACGAGATCTACCAGAAGATGGACGCCATCCTCGTCGACGAATGCCCGGTGTTGCCGATCTACTACTACACCCGCGTCTACGCGATGAACCCGCGCGTCAAAGGTTACTATCCCACGCTCCTCGACAATCATCCTTACAAGTACATCTGGCTCGAGGATTGAGGCGGAATCGGTCCCCAAAACCACCGCGTATAAATGTGGGTGGGGTGCCCTAACCCCGCGTTTGGCCTTCCCTTTGGATCATGTCGCTCACGGGGTGAGGGCCACCCCGGCCTCCAAAAACGAAAGCCGACCGAGCCGCAGCATCAAAGGCACGGTCGAGCTCGGTCAGTCAGTCGCGATTCTAGGCAACGCCTGAGCTCGACTCTTGCGCCCAACGTGCTGGGGTCGGAGTCGCGTGTTAGCTTCCTTTAACCCCAAAGCGGCTGCGCTGCTGGCTCTCGTCGTCGCCCTCGCGTTCTCCGCGTGCAGCAAGCGCGAGACGGCTGTCGAAGCCGCGGTCCGCACGCAAACGCTGCACGTCGGCAACGCGGCCGAACCGCCCGACCTCGATCCCCACACCAACAACAGCGCGAACGTCGCGATCATCGACAGCAGCTTGTTCGAGGGGCTCGTCGGTCTCGCCAACGACGGCACCACCATTCTACCGGGCGTCGCCGAGCGCTGGGAAATTTCTCCCGACGGCCTCGTCTATACCTTTCATCTGCGCGCCGACGCCGTCTGGTCAAACGGTGACCCGCTCACATCGGCCGATTTTCTCGCCGGATTTCACCGGTTTCTTGAGCCCGCACTGGGCTGCGAAGGAGTTAACATTATTTTTCCCGTCGTCGGCGCGCGCGATTTTGTCGAGGGCCACAGCAAGGATTTCTCCACGGTTGGGATCCGCACACCCGACCCGCTTACCGTGGAGCTGAGACTACGTTTTCGCGCCCCCTATTTTCTGAGCATCGTGGCCGACCCCCATTTCGTGCCGCTCCACCAACCAAGCCTGGACAAATTCAACGGTCGCACGCAGCGGGGCGGAAAATGGACGCAGCCGGGCAATCTCGTCAGCAACGGTCCGTTCACCCTCAAATCCTGGCGACCCAACGAAGTCCTCGTGGTCGTGAAAAATCCGCGCTACTGGGATGCGGCCCATGTCCGTTTAAACGAAGTTCGTTTTTATCCGATCGAGGATTCCGCCGCCGAAGAACGGTCTTTCCGGACCGGACAACTCCACGTCACGAACGGACTGCCCTACGGCAAACTCGATTCCTATCGGCAACGCCGCGCGCCCGAGCTGCATCTGACGCCGGTCCTGGGAACCAACTACGTGACCTTCAGCACCGGACGGCCGCCCTTCGCCGACGTCCGGGTCCGTCGCGCATTTTCCCTCGCGATCGATCGCGACCAACTCGCCGCTACGATCCTCAAAGACCGAGCCAACGCCGCGCACGCGTTCGTGCGCCCCGGCGTCGGTGGCTACCAACTCGGCGAGTTCTTCCATCACGATGCAGCGGAGGCCAAAAAACTTCTCCGTGAGGCCGGCTTTCCCGACGGCGCCGGTTTTCCCGCGGTGGAATTCATGCTCTCCAGTCGCGATGAAAACGTAATCACGCTCGGTCAGGCTCTGCAGCAAATGTGGTCGCAGACGCTGGGCGTCAAAGTGGAGCTCCGTCCCACGGAGACAAAAGTCTGGCTCGACGCCCTGCGCACCAAGTCGTTCGCATTCACGACCGACAACTGGAACATGGGGTTCAACGACCCTTCGGACATGCTCGCCCTCGCGGTCACCGCCGATCCCAACAACGACGCCGGCTGGAGCAACGCGCGCTACGACGTGGCGTTCGCAAAAGTGAACACCGCTGCCACGGAAGCAGAGCGTCGCGCGGCGATGGTCGAGTGCGAGCAGCTCATCGCCGCAGAAGTCCCCTACGCCCCTGTATATCACACGAACAAGGCGCAGCTCGTACACGCCTCGGTGCACGGCTGGCGGGACAACGCCCTTGGGGCGATCGACTGGCGCGAACTGTGGCTCGAAGCGCCGCCATGATTCGTCGAAACTTTCATTCGCCAATCGGCGTTCGCCGTTTCTAATTTCCGCCGATGCTCCGCTTCGTCGCCAACCGCCTGCTTTTCCAGACCGTGCCGGCGTTGCTGATTATTATTACCGCCACGTTCTTTATGATCCGCTTCGTGCCCGGCGGACCCTTCACGGCAGAAAAAGCCGTCACGCCGGAAATCCTCCGCAATCTCGAAGCGCACTACGGTTTAAACAAACCGCTTTACCGGCAGTATTTCGACTACCTCGGCCGGCTCCTGCACGGCGATCTTGGCCCTTCGTTCAAGTATCCCAACCGCACCGTCAACGAGATCCTCAGCAACAAACTGCCGACCTCGCTCGAACTCGGCCTGCTCTCCCTCACGGTCGCGCTCACGATCGGCATCCCTCTCGGCACCCTCGCGGCAGTGAAACGGAATAGTTGGATGGACTATCTGTGTTCGTCGTTCGCCATGCTCGGGATTTGTGTCCCCACGTTTGTCCTCGGGCCGCTGCTCGTGCTGACGTTTGCGATCCATTTCCAATGGCTCAACGCCTCCGGCTGGTACGGCCCGGCCGACCGCATTCTGCCCTGTCTTGTCCTCGGTTGCGTGTACGCCGCGTATATCGCGCGCCTGACCCGCGGTGGCATGCTCGAAGTTCTGAACCAAGATTACATCCGCACCGCGCGCGCCAAGGGCGCCAGCGAAACCCGGGTGGTGTTCAAGCACGCGCTCCGCGGCGGGCTGCTCCCCGTCGTGTCGTTCCTCGGCCCAGCCATCGCCGGGATTCTGACTGGGTCGTTTGTGATCGAAACGATTTTTCAAATCCCGGGCCTCGGACGCGAATTCGTGAACAGCGCCTTCAACCGCGACTACACCCTCGTGCTGGGGACGGTGATCCTTTACGCGACGCTTTTGATCCTACTCAACCTCGCCACTGACGTCGTCCAAGTCTGGCTCAACCCGAAGCTAAAATTCGAATGAGCCGGCCCATCTTATTCAACCGCGAATCAGCCCTGAGCAACGCGCAAGACGGCCGAATTCCGGTGAGCGATTCACGGGCCCATTCCGGGCTTCACGACGTTTCGCGTTCGTTCGCGGTTGCCCCGTTCGGCACTCTCCCGCCATCCGCGCGCTCCGCGTAATCCGCGGTTAAAATTTCGATGGTCTCTCTAAGTCCCACCAATCTGCCCTCGCCGGCCATCACTCCCGAGCAAATCGAAACCGGTTCGTCGCTCTGGCGCGACGCTTGGTCGCGGCTGCGCAAAAACAAACTCGCGGTGTGCGGCGGGGCCATGTTGCTGACGCTGTCTTTGCTCTGCATATTTGGGCCGATCTTTTCGCAGTCGTATCAGGAACAAAATCTCGATCTCGGCGCCACCGCGCCCAGCGCCGCGCACTGGCTCGGCACCGACACGCTGGGCCGCGATCTTTTCGCCCGGATTCTCTACGGTGGCCGCATCTCGATCATGGTCGGCCTCGTCGCGACGTTCGTCGCTCTCGCGATCGGAGTCAGCTACGGCGCGGTGGCCGGTTTCTTTGGCGGCAAACTCGATGCCGTCATGATGCGCATCGTCGACATCATGTACGCCCTGCCCTTCACGATTTTCGTGATTCTGCTGATGGTGTTCTTCGGACGAAACATCTTCCTGCTCTTCTTCGCCATCGGCGCCGTCGAATGGCTCACGATGGCCCGCATCGTTCGCGGCCAGATCATGTCGATCAAGAAAATGGAATACATCGAGGCCGCCCGCGCGCTTGGTCTCGGCCGGCGTCGCATCATTTTCCGGCACATGATCCCGAACGTTCTCGGGCCGATCATCGTGTACACGACGCTCACAATCCCGGCCGTCATGTTGCTCGAGGCGTTTCTCAGTTTCCTCGGCCTAGGCGTACAGCCGCCGATGAGTTCCTGGGGCGTGCTCATCAAAGACGGAGCGGAAAAAATGGAGGAATTCTGGTGGCTGCTCGTTTTCCCCGGCGGGGTATTTTCCCTGACGCTTTTCTCGCTCAACTTCCTTGGTGACGGCCTGCGCGACGCCCTCGACGTGCGGTCCTCCAAGGATTGAGGTGGAACGAGCGCCTCACTTCGCCTTCTTTTGCCGCCCGCCATGCGTCGTTTCCGTCCGTATTTTAGCTACCTTCGCCCGCAGCGCGGATTGCTGATCTTGGCCATCGTGTGCGGTGTCGTCGCCGGTATCGCCTCCGGCGCGGGCCTGCCGCTGATGGTGAAAAAGGTTTTCCCGGTCATCTTCGCGAAGAACGCCGTACCGCTCACCTCGTGGGAGCTCGCGATGATCGTGCTGTGGATTCCCATTGTTTTCGTGATTCGAGGCGCCGCCGGCTACCTCAACTCCTATTTCATCCAGCTCGTCGGCACACGCGTGCTCGAGGCGGTGCGCCTGGATTTTTTCCGCAAGTTACAGGTGCTGCCGCTATCTTTTTTCCAAAAAAACTCCACCGGCGACTTGCTCTCCCGCGGCCTCGCGGATGCCAACCAGCTCCAGTTTACCCTGACGAACGTCGCGAACGAGCTGATCAAGAGCCCGGTCACGCTGCTGAGCGCGGTCATCGTGATTGCAAACCTGGCCTACCACGAAAATGGCGTGCCCCTTGTGCTCGTCTCGCTCGCCGTCGTGCCGCTTTCCGTGCTGCCCATCCGCTACGTAGGGAAAAAACTCATCAAGCGCGCCGGCAAGATTCAGGCCGAACTCGGCGCCGTCACGAATATCTTCAGCGAAAATCTCAGCGCCACGAGGGAAGTCCGCGCGTTCGGCCTCGAGTCCCGCGAAGTCGCGCGCTTCACCGCGGTCTCGCAGATCCTGATCCGCGCGCAAATGAAGTTCACGAAATACGAGAAGGCGCTCACCCCGCTGATCGAGATCGTGTCGGCCGTCGGTATTTCCATCACCCTGCTCTACGCCTACCAGATCCACCTCGACCAGGACACGTTCACCACGTTGATCATGGCCATCTACGCCAGCTACGAGCCGATCAAGAAACTCGGTGGTCTGAACAACGACATGAAGCGCGGCCTCGGCTCGCTCGACCGGCTGGAAGCGGTGCTGCACGCGCCCGAAACCATCACCGACGCGCCCAACGCCATCGCGTACCCTCGCGCCATCGGCGAACTCACCTTCGAGACGGTCAGCTTCGCCTACATGTCCGACGAGCCCGTGCTGCAAAATGTCACCGTGCGCATTCCCGCCGGTACCGTCTGCGCGCTGGTGGGCCCCAGCGGCGCAGGCAAATCCACGTTCGCGAATCTCGTCCCGCGTTTCTTTGACCCCGTCGCCGGCCGCGTGACGCTCGATGGCCACGATTTGCGTGCGCTCAAACTCGCCGACCTGCGCCGTAACATCGCCGTCGTCTCGCAGGACCCGGTGCTTTTCAACGACACGATTTTCAACAACCTCCTCATCGCCCAGCCCGAGGCAACCGCGGCCGACGTCGAGGCCGCCGCCCATGCCGCCTACGCCCATGATTTCATCCGCGGCTTCCCGGAGGGCTACGCCACGATTGTGGGCGAACGCGGCGCGCGGCTTTCCGGCGGACAGAAGCAACGCCTCGCCCTCGCCCGCGCGTTTCTGCGCAATGCACCCCTCCTCATTCTCGATGAAGCCACCAGCGCGCTCGACAGCGAGAGCGAGGCCGCCATTCAGCTCGCGTTGAAAAAGTTGGTCGTGGACAAAACGGTCCTGATCATCGCGCACCGTTTCAGCACGATTCGCGACGCCACCAAAATCCTCGTCTTCGACCGCGGCGAGATCGTCGCCACAGGCAGTCACGCCGAATTGCACGCCGGCAATCCGCTCTATCGCTCGCTCTACGACCGGCAGCGCACGGAAACCTGACGCCGCGGCAACGCGGGGCCACTCGATTCATTCGGCCGACGTTCGCTCCGTCGCGGTGACCTTGGCGGGCGATTCGAGCTACCGATCAGTAATCGAGATAGGGCCCAAGCCACTTTTCTGCGTCGGCCACGGAGATCGACTTACGGGCGGCGCAATCTTCGATTTGGTCCTTCGCGAGTTTGCCCACCGCAAAATATTTTGAATCGGGGTGGTTGAAGTAGTGACCGGAGACCGAGCTCGGTGGGTACATGGCGTTGCTCTCAGTCAGGGTGATGCCCGTGAATTCGGTGGCGTGGAGGAGATCGAACAGCGGGGGCTTCTCGGTGTGATCGGGGCACGCGGGATAGCCGGGCGCCGGGCGAATGCCGCGATATTTTTCGCGGATAATGTCCTTCATTTCCAGGTTCTCGATGGTGCCGAAGCCGCTGTAGTCGCGTTCCTTTTTGTGCATGAGCTCGGCGAGAGCTTCCGCGAGGCGGTCGCCGAGGGCTTTCGCCATGATCGAGCTGTAATCGTCGTGATTCGCCTCGAAACTTTTCGCGAATTCCTCGACGCCGTGGCCCGTCGTCACCGCGAAGCCGCCGAGGTAATCGGCGCGGCCAGAATCTTTCGGCGCAATGTAGTCAGCGAGACAATGATTGAACTGGCCGGCCGGCTTTTCGTTTTGCTGGCGCAGAAAGTGGAAAGTCTGGAGCACCTTCGTGCGCGATTCATCCGTGTACAGTTCGACGCTATCCCCGACCGAATTCGCCGGCCAGAAGCCGACGACCGCACGGGCGGTGTAGCGCTTCTCCTCGATGATTTTTTTCAGCATCCCCTGCGCGTCAGCATAAAGCTTGGTCGCTTCAACCCCGACGACCTCGTCCTTCAATATATCAGGGAAACGCCCGTGGAGTTCCCACGAGGAAAAGAACGGGCCCCAGTCGATGTACTCGGCGATCTCGGCCAAGCTGAGAGCTGAAAGTTGAGCGTTGAGATCCTGATTCCCCTGGCCGCGCACGGTGGTGCGCTGCGCCCGGATGACGGCTTCATCAGTCGTAAACGCGCGCGTGCCGAGGAATTCCGGCTTGGGAATGTCGACCGTCGCCCAGTCGGTCGGCTGACGGCGATTACGGGCCTCGGCGAGCGAAAGCATTTTGCGGGCACCTTTGCGGTCCGCGAATTCGACGCGCTGCTTTTCCTGTTTGGCACGGGTTTCAGCGACGAACTTGGGTTTGTTGTCCGGGTTGAGCAGTTGCGAAACGACGCCGATCACGCGCGAGGCATCAAGGACATGAATCACCGGCTCCGAGTAATACGGAGCGATCTTCACCGCGTTGTGCGCGGCAGACGTGGTGGCGCCGCCGATGAGCAGCGGAATCTTGAAGCCCTGGCGTTCCATTTCCTTCGCGTTGTGCACCATCTCGTCGAGCGAGGGCGTAATGAGGCCAGAGAGGCCGATGATGTCGGCTCCTTTCTCTTTCGCCGCGGCGAGAATTTTTTCGCACGAGACCATCACGCCGAGATCGATTACCTCGTAATTGTTACAGGCGAGCACGACGCCAACGATGTTCTTGCCGATGTCGTGGACGTCGCCCTTGACCGTCGCCATGATGATGCGGCCTTGCGCCTTCGCGACGCCGCCGGCGGCGACGAGCTCGGCCTTCTCCTTTTCCATGAAAGGCTGGAGATAGGCGACGGCCTTCTTCATCACACGCGCGGACTTCACGACTTGCGGGAGAAACATTTTGCCCGCGCCGAAGAGGTCGCCGACCACGCGCATGCCGTCCATGAGCGGGCCCTCGATGATCGTGAGCGGTTTGCCGTATTTCTGGCGGGCTTCCTCGGTGTCGGCGTCGATGAATTGGTCGATGCCTTTCACGAGCGCGTGCGAAAGCCGCGCCTCGACGGTGCCAGACCGCCAGGCCTCCAGGTTGGAAACCTGCGATTTTAAATCTGAAATTTGGGATTCGCCGCCCGCGGCGGCGCGGGCCTTGAGCTTCTCGCCAAAGTCGACGAGCCGCTCGGTGGAATCGGCGCGGCGGTTGAGAATGACGTCTTCGACGAGCTCGAGCAGTTCCTTGTCCACCTCCTCGTAGACCTCGAGCATCGACGGGTTGACGATACCCATGTCCATGCCGGCCTTGATCGCGTGGTAGAGAAATGCCGCGTGCATCGCCTCGCGCACGGGGTTGTTACCGCGAAAACTGAAGGAGACGTTGGAGACGCCGCCGCTGACTTTCGCGTGCGGGAGGTTGGCTTTGATCCAGCGCGTAGCCTCGATGAAATCGACGGCGTAATTGTTGTGCTCCTCGATGCCGGTGCCGACGGTGAGAATGTTTGGATCGAAGATGATGTCCTCCGGCGGGAAACCGACCGTGTCGACGAGCAGGCGATAGGCGCGTTCGCAGATGCGGATCTTTTCGGCGTAGGAAGCGGCCTGGCCGTTTTCGTCGAACGCCATGACGACCACGGCGGCGCCGTAGCGGAGAATGGTGCGCGCCTGCTCGAGGAATTTCGCCTCGCCCTCCTTGAGCGAGATGGAGTTCACGATGCCTTTTCCCTGGAGGCATTTCAGGCCGGCCTCGATCACCTCCCATTTGGAGGAGTCGACCATGATCGGGACCTTGGCGATCTCGGGCTCGGAGCCGATGAGCTGCAGGAAACGCGTCATCGCGGCAACGCCGTCGATCAGGCCGTCGTCCATGCACACGTCGATGACGTTGGCGCCGTTGTCGACCTGTTGGCGGGCGACGGAGATGGCCTCCTCGTACTTGCCGGCTTTGACGAGCTTCGCGAATTTCGGCGAGCCGGCGACGTTGGTGCGTTCGCCGACCATCAGGTAGCTACCGGCCACGGGCGTGAAAGGCAGTGAGCCGGAGAGAGCCATCTCGGGCTTTAGGATCGTGACCTTGCGCGCCGGTTTGGGCGCGAGCGCCTGGGCAATGGCTGCGATATGCTCGGGCGTGTTGCCGCAACAGCCACCGGCGATGTTGCACAGGTGGCTGTCGGCGAACTCAGCCATGAAGCGCGCCATGTCCTTCGGCTCGAGATCGAAGCCGGTGGGCGTGAGCGGATTGGGCAGACCAGCGTTCGGGTACGCCGAAACGAAGGTATCTGCTTTGCCCGAGAGCTCGGCGAGAAACGGGCGCATCAGATCGGGACCGATCGAGCAGTTGAGCCCGACCGACAGCGGATTGTGGTTCCGCACGGCGTTCCAAAACGCGCCGATGGTCTGCGCGGAAATCATCGTTTCGCCGCCGCGACCGACGGCCGCGGAGATCATGAGCGGCAGTTTGATTTTATCCTCGGCGAAAACCTCCTCGACGGCGACGAGCGCGGCCTTGGCGTTGAGCGCGTCGAATATCGTCTCAACGAGCAACAGGTCCACCCCGCCGGCGATCAGCGAGCGCACCTGCCGACGATAGTCGGCCTTGCATTGATCAAAGGTGACGACGCGGAAACCCGCATCGTCAGCGTCGGGCGAGTTCGAGAGCGAAACGGTCAGCGGCCCGATGGCGCCGGCCACATAGCGACGACGACCGGTCTTTTCAGCCGCGCGATCGGCGCAGATGCGGCACTGACGCGCCGAGTGAAAATTGATGTCGTGCGCGAGCTCCTGAAGAAACTTGTTCTCGATGACCTCTTGGTAAAACGCGGGCGTCTTTCTGCCGCCTTTCTCGCGGGGATCCTCAATAAAAAATTCGCTCTGGCCGATCGACGTGGCCGAAAATGTGTTGGTCTCGATGATGTCGGAGCCCGCATCCAGGAATCGCCGATGGATGTCACTGATCTGGTCCGGGCAGGTGAGCGAATAGATGTCACCGTTGTTCTTCAGATCCTTGGGCGCATGCTTGAACCGTTCGCCGCGCACCTGTTCCTCCGTGATATTGTAGGTGCGGATGGTCGTGCCCATCGCGCCGTCGATGATGACCATGCGCTCGGCGAGGGTGCGGCGCAGGGCGATCTCGGATTCGGTCATGGGCAGCACGGATTTCGACATGGTCGGCACGTTAGAAACCAAACCCCGATTGGCAAGGGAACATATCGACGCATTGAGATGCGTTGATGTGAATTTGCTTGCGAGGTCGAATCACCCGCAGAACGTGCACGCTTGGTCTGACGTTCTTTTGAAATTTTCGGGGTGCAAGGAAGGCCGTTAGATCCGGCCACAGTTGCGCTGCGGTATCGCATCAC
>CAIXKG010000057.1 GCA_903919985.1 uncultured Opitutia bacterium
CGCGGGGGCTTGGCCGGGCGACCATTGCCAGCCGCGTTCGCCGTCCCATTGCTGTTCGCAGGCAGGATTGCTGGAACGCGCGAAAAGTTGGGCGTGAAAATATTCGGAGGCGTCGGGCTCGGTGTCCGCGGTGCTCCAGCATTTGATGACCGGCCGGAGCGGGACGCGGCGGACGCGATTTTCCAAGGCCGCGGGCAGGCGCAAGCCCGAGGCACGGAGGCGCGACATGAGGCCGGCGTCGGCCAGGACGGCGGCGGGGATGTGACGCGCGGGGAGCGGCGGCGGGCCGCGCCAGATGCGGCCGGAAAACAAATAGAGCGGCTCGGGTTTTTTGGTGATAAGCCGCGCTTCCTCGGCGTTGCGGCCGTCGGGCGTGAGGAGGCGAAGTTCGAGGCGATCGCGTTGCGCGGCTGAGATGATGGCTTCGGGAATGAGCGGCTCGGGCTCGATGATGAACGGTTGTTCATCCGTGCGGACAATCGCATCGCGGGCGGCCGCGGTGGTGAGAAGAGCAGCGGCGCCGTCGGCGGAAAGAGTGAGGCGCGGCGTGTATTGCCAGGCGTAGCCGCGGCATTCGGTGATCAACAACGTCGCGAGCGCGGCTTCGGCGGGCGGGCGATCCGAGAAATCGGCGGGGCGCGAAGCGGCTAGCGCGGTGAACCAGCGTTGCGTGGGCGGGCGCCAGGGTTTGTCGGCGGCGGGGCGGATCTCGATCAGGAATTTCCCGAGCGGGTTGATGCGCGCGCGGAGGCCGACGATATCGGTCGCGGGATTATCGGCGTGGCTGGTGCCGGTGGTTTCGGGAGCGGCAAACGCGGTGCGCCAGACGGCGAGTTCTTGTTGGACGAGTTGATCATCGACGGCGGCATGGACGGCCGTGGTGTCGGTGAGCGGCCGGAGAAATTCCGGAATGTCGCGGCCCGTCTGTTCGTAATGGTAAGCGATATATTGCCAGAGCTCCCACGGATCGCGCGGCGGGGCTTCGGGATTCCACCAATCTTCAAAAATCGGCGTGTGCAACTCGTGGCCGGGGGTCGGGACGTATTCGAAGCCGTGGGTGCGCAGCTGGCTGGCGTGGAGCTTGCCGGAGCCGCGTGCGAAATCGGCGAAGAGGGCGGCGACGTTGCCGAGTTGGCGGCCTTCGCTTTCGGTGAGAGCGCGGCCTAGTTTCTCGGCGAGGACGGGCGACCATTGCACGCGAAACGTGTGCCGGTTGAGCGGGGCAGTGGGCGCGGCAGATTTTGCGACGGCGGGAAGTTTGGCGGCGGCCGTGCTGGCGGCATCGGTGCTGGCGGTGGAGCCGGCGTTGGCTTCAGCGAGCCAAGCGAGCCCCGCGCCGTAGATGTGGCGGCAGTCTTTACGGAGTTCGCAGGCGCACTTGGCGGTCCATTGGCCGCGCGTGAGGAAGAGCGTGACGGGAAATTTTTCCGCGTCTTCGGCGACGATGGCCTCGACGTAGTGATCGGCTTGCGTGCCGATTTTTTGGACCTGCTTGGTCGTGAAAGTCGATTCGCCGAGTTTGCGGGTCTTGGGCTCGAAGGTGTCGAGCCACGTACGCAACGCAGTAAGCGCGTCCGGGGTTTGGACGCTACGAACGACAGGAGGGCGCGCGCGGGCGCACATAGCGGGTTAGTAAACGTGCTCTTCCAGGAGAGCGAAAAGTTCAGCCTCGGTGACGCGGCGTTGCTGCATGGTGTCGCGGTCGCGGAGGGTAAACGTGTCGCCCGGTTTCTCGATCGTGTCGAAATCGATCGTCACGCACCACGGCGTGCCAATCTCATCCTGGCGACGGTAACGGCGGCCGATGGCGGCCGTCTCGTCGTAAAATACGGCGTAGCGGCGCTGGAGTTTTTTGTAGAGCGCTTGGGCGCGGGCGACGAGGACCTCTTTGTTTTTGAGGAGCGGGAGGACGGCGACTTTGACCGGCGCGATGCGCGGGCTGAGGCGGAGCACGGTGCGTGTCTCGGTGTTACCTTTTTCGTCGGTGACGGCTTCTTCGGCGTAGCCGGCGCAGAGGACGGCGAGGAAGATGCGATCGACTCCGACGGCCGGCTCGATGACGTGCGGGACAAATTTCTTTTTCGTGGCTTCGTCGAAGATTTCCTGCGGTTTGCCGGAGGCGTTGGCGTGTTGCGTGAGATCGTAGCTGCCGCGGGCGGCGATGCCCCAGAGCTCCTGCACGCCAAACGGATATTTGAACATGATGTCCACCGTGCCGCGGGAATAAAACGCGAGTTTCTCCTTCGGATGCGCGTAGCGCGAGAGGTGCGAGTCGGGCAGGCCGATGCTCTTCAACCACGCTTCGCACCAAGCGATCCACTCTTCGTGGACCTTGGACCAATCGGCGTCCTCGTGGATGAAATATTCCATCTCCATCTGTTCAAATTCGCGCGAGCGGAAGATGAAATTACGCGGCGTGATCTCGTTGCGGAACGACTTGCCGATTTGCGCGATGCCAAAAGGCAATTTCACGCGACCGGTATCGACGACGTTTTTGAAATCAACGAACATGCCCTGCGCCGTCTCAGGCCGCAGGTAAGCGACGGAAGAACCATCGGTCATGGCGCCGACGTTCGTCTGGAACATCATGTTAAACGCGCGCGGAGCGGTGAGGCTGCCGGGTTCGCCGGTGGCCGGCGAGGGGATCAACGCGATCTCGTCTTCGCGCGCTTCGGTGAGGTCTTTGGGGACGACCGGCGAGAGCGTGCCTTGAATGGCTTTTTTGCGTTTAAACGACTCGGCGGCGCTTTGGAGTTCGCCCGCGGTATTTTCGCTTTCAAGCGCGGAGACGTAGCCGACGGTCTGCGCGACGCCGTCTGCGCCGGTGATGACGACCGGCGAGAAAAACAACTGGTCCGCGCGGTAGCGTTGCTTCGAAACTTTGCAGTCCACG
>CAIXKG010000058.1 GCA_903919985.1 uncultured Opitutia bacterium
GGCGTCCCAACTGACGATTCGCGAAGGCATCCTGCGCACGCTGACTTGGCTCCAGGCAAATCCGTGGGTCCTCGAAAACCGCTAATGGGAGCGCGGCCGCATTTCCTTTCTTTCGCCCACTCATCGCCCACTTATGAAGCTCGCCGTTTTCGGCCTCTGGCATCTCGGCTGCGTCACGGCCGCCTGCTGCGCCAAACACTTTGAGGTCGCCGGCCTCGATCTCGATCCCGCCAACATCGCGAAGCTTCGCACCGGTAAAGCGCCGCTCTTCGAGCCCGGCCTCGACGATCTGATCGCCGCCGGTGTGGCCTCGAAACGCCTGCGTTTCACGACCGACGCCTCCGACGCCTGCCGCGATGCCGACATCCTCTGGGTCACCTTCGACACACCCGTCGATGACGACGACCGGGCCGACGTCGACCTCGTTCTAAACCACATCCGACGCGTCGTCCCGTCGCTTCCGTCGGGCGCGCTCGTTCTCCTCTCTTCGCAACTGCCCGTCGGCACGTGCGAGCTCCTCGAAAAGGAATTCGGCGCCAGCGGCTATCGTTTCGCGTGCACGCCCGAAAATCTTCGTCTCGGCAAGGCCATCGAAATTTTCACCCAGGCCGACCGTATCATCGCCGGCTACCGCGACGAACGCGCCAAAGCCCAGCTCGCCGCACTCTTCGCGCCGTTTACGTCCCAGGTGATTTGGATGCGCTCCGAATCCGCCGAGATGACCAAGCACGCGATCAACGGTTTTCTCGCGCTCTCCATCACGTTCATGAACGAGCTTTCGCTCCTCTGCGAACGCACCGGCGCCGACGCCAAGGAAGTTGAACGCGGTCTGAAATCCGAGAGCCGCATCGGGCCCAAAGCCTACCTATCCCCGGGCGGCGCCTTCGCCGGCGGCACGCTCGCCCGCGATGTCGTCACCTGCATCAACCTCGGCGAAAAGTTCAACGAGGCGCTTAGCATTTTCCCCGCGATCAAACAGAGCAACGACCGCCACCGTCAGTGGGCGCTCCGCAAACTCACGCAGCACTTCGCCGCCGCGCCTAAGGGGGCCATCGCGCTGCTCGGGCTCACCTACAAACCCGGCACGGACACGCTGCGCCGCAGCTCGGCGGTCGAACTCGCGCGGGCGCTTCATAACCGGGGCTTTCGCGTCATCGCCCATGATCCTTCGCTGCAAGCGCTGCCCGAGGATCTCGGTTTCATCACGCTCCACGCCGACGCCGCCACGCTGACGCGCGATGCCGCCGCACTCGTGGTCTGCACCGAGTGGCCCGCCTTTCGCACGCGCACGGATTGGCCGGCGCTCATCGCCGCGATGCCCGCTCCGCTCGTGATCGATGCCACTCGTTTCCTCTCCGCCCAGCTGGGCGCAATTCCAAATCTCACCTATCTCACCGTCGGTTCTCCCGCATGAAACTTTCCGGTCTCAACGCCATCATCACCGGGGCCAATCAGGGCCTCGGCCTTGAAATCGCCCGCCACTACGTGCGCGAAGGCGCCAGCGTCGCCATCTGCGCCCGCGATGTCGCGAAGCTGGCCGACGCCACCCATGAGCTGCGCACCCTCGCCACGGCCGGACAAAAAATTGTCGCGCTGCCGTGTGACGTTTCCGACGAAAACGCCGTGAACCAATTCACCGCCGCGGCCATCGCCGCGCTCGGCTCGATTCAAATTCTCGTCAACAACGCCGGCGTCTACGGCCCCAAAGGACCGAGCGAATCCGTCGATTGGGCGGAATGGAAACGGGCGCTCGAGATCAATCTGTACGGCGTGATGCTGCCAACGCGCGCCATCGTTCCCCACCTCAAATCGCAGGGTCGCGGGAAAATCATCAATCTCTCCGGCGGCGGCGCCACGCAACCACTGCCCAACATCAGCGCGTACGCCGCTTCCAAAGCCGCCGTCGTGCGACTCACCGAAACGTTCGCGGAGGAACTTCGCGCCGATCATATCGACGTCAACGCCGTCGCACCGGGCGCGCTGAACACCCGGCTCCTGCAGGAGGTGCTCGCGGCCGGCCCCGCCGTCGTGGGTGAGGCATTCTATCAACGCTCGCTCAAGCAGCGCGACACCGGGGGCGCGCCGCTCGAACTCGGGGCGGGTCTCTGCGTTTATCTGGGCTCGGCCGAAAGCGACGGCGTGACTGGAAAATTGCTGAGCGCGCAATGGGATCCCTGGCGTGAATTCGCCAGCCGCAAAGACGCCCTCGCAAAGAGCGATATCTACACGCTCCGCCGCATCGTCCCGGAAGATCGCGGCCAGAAGTGGTGACCGCCTAGCGCGAGGCTTCAGCCCGCGTTCCGAAATAGGAACGCCAGCGCGAGCGTTTAAGTTTTCCGTAGCCGTTTTGGGTCCGGAGGCAGTCGTAGCGGCACGCGTCCCTGCCTGCCGGGTTCGGTTGCGGGGTTCGGCCTCCTCGTTCGGCAGGCAGGGAC
>CAIXKG010000059.1 GCA_903919985.1 uncultured Opitutia bacterium
ACGTTGCCGAACACGATGGCCTCGACCGGACACACCTGCTGGCAGGCGGTCTTGATCGTGCCGTCGGGCACCTCGACATCGGCGGAAGCGCCAGCCTTCACCTTCTGCTTGATCTTGGCCTGCTGGATGCGCTGCACGCAATACGTGCATTTTTCCATCACACCGCGCATACGGACCGAAACCTCGGGGTTCTTCACCATTTGCACGAGTTCGGGCATACCCTGCGGTCCGAGCGGGCCCATGTAGAGGCTGTCGAGCGAGCGTTGATTCCAGTCGAAAAAGTTAAAGCGCCGGACCTTGTACGGGCAATTGTTCGCGCAGTAACGCGTGCCGATGCAGCGGTTGTACGCCATCGTGTTGAGACCTTCCTCGTCGTGCACGGTGGCATTGACCGGACACACGGTCTCACAAGGCGCAGTTTCACATTGCGCACAAGCGATGGGCTGAAGGGAAACTTGTGGGTCCTCAGGGAGCTCCTTGTTGCCTTCGCCACCGAAGGCACCCGCGTCGAGCGTGCCACTCGAGTAGTAGCGATCCAACCGGATCCAATGCATCTCGCGGCCGCGCATGACTTGTTCGCGCCCCACAATAGGAATGTTATTCTCGGCCTGACAGGCGACTACGCAGGCGTTGCAACCGATGCAGGTGTTGAGGTCGATCGACATCCCCCACTGGTGCTTACCGTTGAAATCAGGTGTTTTGTAGAGCGAACCACCACGTGGCAGCAGCGAAGCACGCTGGGCCGGCGTCATTTTTTCACCTTCCTCACCGAGGATCGAGGGACTGTGCGCCTCAAGGCCGATAGCGGCGACAAAGTTGGGGGTCTCTTGGTACTCGCTGAAGTTCGCCTCACGCACGAGATCACGGCCTTCCATCGACCAGTGCTCCTGCACATTGGCGAGACGCTGACGATCACCCGTGGGCACGAGCGTCGCACCCGTCGCAAACTCAGCTGCGTTCGTGGTGCGAATCTTGTAGGCGTTGAAACCGGCGCCAGTACCGACGTGTCCGGTCTTGTCCCGGCCGTAGCCCAGCGCCACGACCACACTATAATTTGAAAGACCCGGTTGAATATGAACCGGCCCTTTGACGCTGCGTCCGCCGACCGTCAGAGTGAACACGTGCGCGCTCTCCGCACCGGCGTCGAACTCCGCCTCTTCCTTGCGCGCGACTTGGATCATGGAACCCTTGGGATCAATCCCGAGTTCCTTGCCCAGCTTCGGGCTGACGAGGATCGCATTATCCCATGAAATTTTCGTGATTGGATCCGGGCATTCTTGGAGCCAGCCATTGTTCGCGAATCGACCGTCGTCCATCTTGTGGTCGGTCACAAAGCGAACCTCGAGATTGGCCTTCGATAGCGTAACCGGAGCCGCCACTTGATTGGTCAGGCGCGCCAGTCCGGCATTCGAGAAATTCACCGACGCCTTCGGATAGGCCGAATTGGCCAGCTGGCCGTCGTGCAGGAAACGTTGGAATGCCTTTGCAGCGTCGCCGCCGGCAATCGCCGTGACCGTGTCGAACACGAGCGAATAACCGTCATTCTTCGCCTCGCCCAGGATCCGGGCGAGTACCTCGATCTCGGTCAAACCGCCGAAGAGCGGCAGAATCATCGGCTGCACCGGCACGATCGTGCCGTCAACCGTGCGAGCGTCGCCCCAAGATTCGAGATAATGGGCGGCGGCTACATGCGTGGCTGCGAGAGCGGAAGTTTCGTCGACGTAATAGCCAAAACGAACTACATTACTCACCGATTTTTGCAGCGCGGCCCAGTCGAGATCGACCGGCGCGTTGTAAGCGGGATTACCGCCAAGAATTACGAGCGTCTTGATCGAACCGGCCTTGATGGCCGTCGCGACGTCGCCGATGGAAGCTGCTGACGGAGCAGAGACGTCCACGAAGTCGACGGTGCGTCCGATATTCCCAAGGGCGGCATTGATCGCGTAGGCGATTGCATGGACGGCCGCCGGCTGATGGGCGCCGGCTAGAACCACACTGGTGCCCTTATGATTTTTAAGGTCAGTCGCGCATTCGGCGATCCACTCGGGCTTAACATCGAGGCCTTGAGCGAGCCGCCCGTAAGTCGCGTCACCCGTGATCTGCTCGGCCAACGCCGCGGCGAACGCGAGCATGTGACTGCTCGCGAGGCGTAGGCGATGGTCGGCCATCGAACCGGTGAGCGTGAGCGCACTCTCAACCACGTAGAGCCGATTCATGGAATCGGTCGCCTTCTTGACCCGACGGCCGCTCGCAAACTCGCGGGCGTAATAAAGGCTGCCGGCTTCGGCACTCAGGAAATCGGCATCAAGCGAAAGGATGCGCTCGGCATGAGCGAACTGGTAGAGCGGTTTGACGCTGGTCCCGAAAACGGTCTGCGCGGCAATCGCCGGTGGCTCATCGCTAACGGGTTCGTACTCCGCCCAAATCGCGCGTGGCAACTGGGTGCGGAGACGCGCCAACAGTCGGGCCCGCGTGGGCGATGCGGACTGCTCGGCGAGGAATGCCAGGCCGGCGCCTTGAGCGGCAGCGGAAGTCTTGCCGATCGCGGCGAGCAAATCGTTGACGGCGGCGGCCTCGAGTTTGTTCGCGCCCTGCAAATGCGCGGTCGCGCGATCCGGGTCGTAAAGATCAAGCACGGACGCCTGCGCGATGAGCGACGTAGCCCCGCCATGCGGCGTGTAGGTCGGATTACCCTCGAGTTTCGTCGGACGGCCTTGATGAGTCTCGGCGAGCAGCGGCATCGCTGACTTACGCAGCGGCATTGCCGTCGCGTAGTATTGGGGCAGGCCTGGAATGATACCTTCGACCGATTTGCCGAAGGGCAGAATATTTTTCTCGGGACGCCGACAGCCAGCGAGGCCCAGACCGCCCAGTGCAAACGAGGCGGCCATCAGTTTCACGAACTGCCGGCGATCGACCTCATTCAAACTGGATGCGCCCTCGGGGAATTCCTTCGCCAGCTGGGCTTTGAAGCCAGGCGTGGCGGCAAGCTCATCTAGGCTGCGCCAATACTGCGGGCCGGACAGCGCGCGTTCAGACGGGGCGGGATGGTCAAATTTGCGTTTCATCGATGGCAGCCGGAACAGCTTTGAGGCGGCTTAATGTTCCAGTCGTGGACAAATTTCAGGCCGGCCTCAGTGCCGGACTTCGAGGCGATCGTCTGGGAGTCGAGGTTGAATACATCCTTCGGATCGCGGACGCGCGTCTCGGGATTGCGGTGACACTCGATACAAAAACCCATGCTCAGCGACTGGTTGTGGGCGACCACTTCCATTTCGTTGATCTTGCCGTGACACTCTACGCAGCTGACGCCGCGGTTAACGTGGGCGGAGTGGTTAAAATAGGCGTAGTCCGGCGTCTTGTGGATCCAAACCCACGGCACGGATTCTCCGCTCGCGTAGCTATCCCGGATTGGGGCCAGCAACGGGCTGTTGAGCTTGATCAGACTATGACAATTCATGCACGTCTGGGAGGTCGGCACATTCGAATGGGCGGACTGGTCAACGTTGCTGTGGCAATAGCGGCAATCTAGACCGAGTTCGCCGACGTGCTGGGCGTGACTAAATGGTACCGGTTGCACGGGGGCATAGCCCACACGCGTGTACTTCGGCGTCATGTAGTAGGTGACGCCTGCGGTCGCAATTCCGGCGAGTACCACCAGATAAACGATGATCTGGAACGGCAGGCGGTTCGCCGATTTCGGGAAGAGGTTCGACATGGTCGCAGAGTCTTCGGTTGGATTGCGGCGGATTAGACCGAATCAGGGCGCCGCGTGACCGCACGGGCATCCGAACGAAGTTGGAAACGGACCGGAGCGGAGGAAACCGGCGCCGCCGCGGCGGTCAGCGACGAATTCGCCACCAGCTTCGGGGCAAGGCTAGCCACGGCGGCGGCGCCGAGCAGCTTGGCAAAGAATTGTTTTCGCGTTGGGTCGTGGCTCACGGATGAAGTGATGAAATCAAAATCGCTGCCGAAAGAAGGGCGCGACGTTTGGGTTGTAAACCAAAATTTCCCTCCGATTTTTTTTTGGCTCAAAAATTAGCGCGGACACGCGAAGACGTTGCTGGCGCTAATCACTTTGATTGCGGCAACCGGAAGCTCCGCCGAACGCCGGACACGGATTCCAACTAGGCCGGTGCGACTCCGCCCCCGAGTAAAACAGAGCGAATCCAGCGCGCTAAAGATAACGCGCCCCACCCTGGCCTTCACCCGCTCAAATAAATAATCCGTCGCGCATCGGGCGCGTGAAATCACAGCGGCTCGCGATGTCGGGATTGTGCGTCACGAGAATCACCGCCTGCCCGTTCTCTTTCGCCAGGCTCGTGAGCAAGTCGAACACCATCGCGGAATTTTTCACGTCGAGGTTTCCCGTGGGTTCGTCCGCGAGAATGATCGCCGGCTGGTTCGCCAGCGCCCGCGCCACCGCCACGCGCTGCTGTTCGCCGCCGGAGAGCTGCGTGCCGAGACGGTGCGTCTTTTCGCCGAGGCCGACCGACGTGAGCAAACGGTGGGCGCGGTCCGTCATCTCTTCGGGTTTCAGTTTCCCGAGCTTCAACATCGGCATCATGACGTTTTCCAGCGCGGAGAACTCCAGCATCAAAAAGTGAAACTGGAAAACGAAGCCGATGTGCTCGCCGCGCGCGGCCGTGCGGTCGGCGTCGGCACTGTTGGACATGAGCTGACCGTTGATCCAAATCTCGCCGTCATCGGGCTTGTCGAGCAATCCGAGGAGATAGAGCAGCGTCGATTTGCCGCAGCCCGAGGGACCGACGATCGAATACACCTGCCCCTTCTTCGCCTCGAAAGACACGCCTTTCAGCACGTGCACGCGACCTTCATCCTGCCCGAGGTAACGGTGCAGGTTGGCGCAGCGCAGCGCGAGTTGGTCGTTGGAGTCAGCCATGGATCGAAAACTTACTGGGCCGTGCCGCGTACGATGTCGCCCGGCTCTAACCGCGCGGCGCGGCGAGCAGGAATCAGGCTGGCCACCATCACGGTTACAATCGCCGTCGATGCCGCCTGTACAAAATGCCACGGGTTCCAAGCCACTTGGAAATATTTTGTGGCGAAGATGCCCGTGATGCCACCGTGCGGCAGCGGCATTTTCGAAACGGCAAAGATTGTGGCCGCCCCAAAAGCCGAGCCGACGATAATGCCTACGAGTAGCACGATCACCGCCTGCCAAAGAAAGATCCGGGTGATGTCGACGCGCTCGTAACCCATCGACCGCAGGATCGCGATATCCTTGGTTTTCTCGAGGACGATCATCGCGAGCGTATTGAACATCGCGAGGCCAGCGATCAGCGTGAAGACCGACACCGTGATCGCAGAGGTGATTTTCAAAGCGCTGAACGCGGAGAGCCAAGACTTCTCGCGCTCCTGCCAAGGCCGCGCGCTGTGCCTGAGCACATCTTCCATGCGCTGCGCGTCCTGTGGAGCGCGATCTTTGTCTTTGAGATTAACCTGAATGTACGTGACGCCGGTGGGTTTCTTCAGCACGGCGCGGGCCTCGCTGATTTGGACATACACGTTCGCCTTGTCGATGTCCCGCACCCCGGTTTCGAAGATCGCGCAAATTCGGTAGCGGTGCGTGAAACCCACCTGCCCCGGCGCCTGCAGTAGAATGAAGCCGCCCACCCCTAGCCCCAGACGGTCGGCCAGCACCCGGCCGATCACGACCGCGTTGGGCGAGTGCCCGAGTTCGTCCAGCTGGCCTTCGACGACCTGCGTGCGCAGATCGGAGACTTTCAGATGCTCATCGAGGTCGATGCCGAAAAGCTGTGCCGATTCATTTTTGAACGAGCTCAAGACCAGGATATTTCCGCGAACGACCGGCGAGGCACCGGAAACGTTGCCGAAATTTTTCACCGCATCGACGATCAAATGGTATTCCTCCACGCCTTCCCGGTATTTTCGACCCTCGTCGCGCGTGCTGATGGAAAATGGCGAGTCTTCCGAAATCTTCATCGCCCGCATCGTATCCTGAATTTCGTCCTCGATCCGGATCGCGCCATTGGTGCCGAGCAGGGTCTTGATGAATACCTCTTCAAACCCGCTCGTCGTCGCCTGTGTGACCACGAACAGGCCCACGCCCAAGACCGTGCAGGCAAGACTCATCGTCATCGCGCGCTTCTTCGCCGTGAGAAAACGATAGGCGATGCGAAAATTCGGCGACATGAGCGCGAGGAAAAGCGACGGAGGTTACCCGCGGCGGCGAATTATTTGGCCGCCCCTTCGATTCGCACGCGGTCGCCATCCTGTAATTTATCCAGCTCTTCGACGATGACCTGTTCGCCAACGGCGACGCCCTTGGTGATTTCAGCCAGAATGAGATCCGTGTAGCCCACCTCAACCGGCCGCAGCTGCACCCGGCCGTCGACGGCCACAAACACCGACTTTTTGTTTTTCAACGCGCGGCGCGGAATGAGAATCGCGTCGGGCCGTTCAGCGATAATCACCGTGACCTCGCCGGTGGCCCCGGGCACCAATTTTTCCGGATCGATCTTCACGTCGAGATGGATGACGTAACGCTGCGTCTCTGGGTCGGCGGTGGGCAGAATCTTGATGACCTTCGCGTCGAAATTTTCGTTGCCGCCCGTGAAGCGCACGGTGGCCTTCTGCCCCAGTTTGATCCCCTGAAAATTCTCTTCGCTGATCTTGGCCTCAACCGTGCGCGAGATCGTGATGAGCTTTGCGATTGGGGTTTTCGCGGGCAAAAGGGCGCCGGGCCGGACAAACACGGCGGTCACAACTCCGTCGAACGGCGCGATGATCGTCATTTTTTTCAGCATGATCTCCTTTCCCGCGATTGAGTTCTTAAAGGTTTCGAGTGTCTGCCGATTGTTCACTTCCTCGAGTTTCACCCTATTCTGGATACCCTGGAAGTTGCGTTCCATTTCATTGAAATCAGCCTGGGCCAAGGAGCCATCTCTCAGTCTGTTTTTCGCCGCCTCTAGTTTGTATTTGGCGTTTTCCAGCTGAATCGCGACGTCCGACCCAATTGCGAAGCGCTCCTGGGTCGTCGCATACTCGCTCTTCAGCTGCTTGATTTCCACCAGAAGCGCTTCGGTATTTAATTGAGCCACGATCTCATCCTTTTTCACTTTCCTGCCCGGATCGAGTTCGCTTGCTTCGACGAAACCCTCGACATCACTCATGAGGTCCAAGGGGTATTCCTCCCGCACGAC
>CAIXKG010000060.1 GCA_903919985.1 uncultured Opitutia bacterium
GCTGCCCGCGGCGGCGCGGCGGGTCGCGGTGGCGCGGCCGGCGCTCGCGGTGGCGGCGGTCCGCCGGCCCCACCGAAGCCGACGGCCGGCGTTATATTTTTTGAAGTGGAAGGTCCCCTCGCGGTCACGCCCGACCGGATGCCCGAGAGCTACCGTCGCGTGCTGGTCGCACAACCGTCTGCGACGGTGACGAAACCGCAGGCGGCGGAAAAAATCCTCCGCACGTTCGCGACGCGCGCCTATCGCCGCCCCGTGCAGGACGAGGAACTGGCGAACCTGATGGGGCTTTGGGCCCGAGCCGACAGCGACGGCCGTCCGTTCGACCAGAGCATTGAGGTTCCATTGCAAGCCGTGCTCGCTTCGCCGCCGTTTCTTTTCCGAATGGAACAGGAGCCGCAGCCGGCGGAGGGCGCGGTTCACGCGTTGACCGATTATGAACTGGCCTCGCGGCTCTCTTATTTTCTCTGGAGCAGCATGCCGGACGACGAATTGTTCGCCTTGGCGGACAAGGGAAAACTCCGCGCCAATCTGGCCGCACAAGTCCGCCGGATGCTGAAGGACCCGAAGTCCGGGTCGCTCGTCGAGAATTTCGCCGGCCAGTGGCTCCAGTTGCGGGCGATGCAAAACGTCACGCCTGACACCACGCGCTTCCCCGACTTCGATCCGGCGCTGCGCGAAGCGATGACGCGAGAGACCGAGCTCTTTTTTAACGCCATCGTGCAGGAAAACCGCAGCGTGCTCGATTTCATCGACGCCGATTTCACGTACATGAACGCGCGACTCGCGAAGCATTACGGGGTGCCGGGCATCTCGGGCGAAGACTTCCAACGGGTGTCACTCGCGGGCCAGGCGCGCGGCGGCCTCATCACGCAGGCGAGTATTCTCACGATCACGTCTTATCCCGGCCGCACCTCGCCGGTGCAGCGCGGCAAGTGGGTTTTGGAAAATCTTCTCGACGCTGCGCCACCGCCACCACCGCCAAACGTCCCCGCGCTCGAAGAGGGTAAAGCCGCCGAGCTCACGGGCTCGCTCCGCCAGCGCATGGAACAGCACCGCGCGAAACCGGCGTGCGCCACCTGTCACGAGCAGATGGATGGCATCGGCTTCGCTCTCGAGAATTTCGACGCCACCGGCGCGTGGCGTACGCAGGACGGCACGGAAAAAATCGATGCGGCGGGCACCTTGCCCGGCGGACGGTCGTTCAACGGTCCGGTCGAATTGCGGAAGATTATCAAATCGCAAAGTGACGAGTTCGTGAGTTGCCTCACGGGCAAGATGATGACCTTTGCCCTCGGTCGCGGCCTCGAGTCGTATGACCGCCGGACGACGGACACCATCACCGCGGCGATGAAGCAAAATGGCTACAAGTTCTCTACGCTGATCGAGGAGATCGTGCAGAGTGACGCTTTCCAGAAACGAAACGGCAGAAAAAAACCAGGTGACATATGAGTGAACTTATTCTTTCGCGGCGCACGATGTTGCGCGGTCTCGGTACGGCGATCGCATTGCCCGTGCTCGATTCGATGATTCCCACGCGCCTCCTCGGCGCCGAGGCGAAGGCCGCGGCCAAGGCCGTTGCGGCGCCGAAGCGCGTCGCCTGGATGTATGTGCCCAACGGCATCGACATGCAGAACTGGACGCCGGCCGCGGTTGGCTCCTCGTATGAACTCACGCCGACGCTCATGCCGCTCGCGCCGTTCAAGGACAAATTCTCCGTCGTCAGCGGCCTCGTTTGCGACAAGGCCAACCCGAACGGCGATGGCCCCGGCGACCACGCGCGTGCGATGTCCGCTTATCTTACCGGCACGCAGCCGCGCAAGACCGAGGGCGCCAACCTCAAGCTCGGTCGCTCCGCGGACCAGGCCGCGGCCGATAAGATCGGTCACCTGACGCGTTTCCGCTCGCTCGAGTTCGGCATCGAGGAAGGCCAGCAGATCGGTCGCTGCGACAGCGGCTACAGTTGCGCCTATTCGCACACGATCTCGTGGCGCAGTGACACGACACCGGTCGTGAAGGACTGCAGCCCAAAATCAATTTTCGACCGGATGTTCGCGAACGGCGATCCGCTCGAGACCGCCGAGATGCGCGCCCGGCGCGAGGGTAACCGCAAGAGCATCCTCGATTTCGTGCTCAACGACGCGCACCGCCTCGAAAAAAATCTCACTTACA
>CAIXKG010000061.1 GCA_903919985.1 uncultured Opitutia bacterium
ACTCACCACCGACGCCCCGAAAATCACCCTGCGGCATCTGCTCGGCATGGCCGCCGGATTTCCGGAGGATAACCCGTGGGGCGACCGCCAGCTCGGGATCACTGATGGGCAGTTCGCCGAATTCCTCTCCAAGGGCATTTCCCTCTCCAACGCACCCGGCGTCGCCTTCGAATACAGCAATCTCGGTTTCGCCCTCCTCGGACGCGTCGTCTCGATCGTCGCGGGCGTCCCCTACCAACGCTACATCACCCGCGAAATTCTCCTGCCCCTCGGCATGACGGCGACGCGCTGGGAATTCTCCGAAATCCCACCCGACCGCCTCGCGCTCGGCTACCGCTGGCAGCAGAACGCGTGGCAACTCGAGCCGCTCGAACGCGATGGCGCCTATGGAGCCATGGGCGGCCTCATCACGACCGCCGAAGATTTCACGCGCTACATCGCCTTTCACCTCTCGGCGTGGCCCCCGCGCGATGACGCCGACACCGGTCCCGTGCGCCGCTCCACCGTGCGGGAAATGCACACGCCCATCCAGCCCACCGGGGTGAACGCGACCGTAAAAACTCTCGCTGGCGAGGCCAACCCCTCCGCCAACGGCTACGGCTTCGGACTCTCCAGCACGATTGACAGCAAGGGCGTCGCAATCTCGCGCCACAGCGGCGGCTTGCCGGGCTTCGGCAGCGAGTATCGCTTTTTCCCCGACTACGGCTTCGGCGTTTTCTCCTTCGCCAATGTCACCTACGCCGGCACCGGCGCGGCCAACACCAAGGTGGCCACGCTGCTGCTCGAAAAAGCCAAACTGCCACCGCGCTCGGTGCCGGTTTCGAACATTCTCGCGCAACGAAAACAACAACTCGTCACGCTCCTCGGCGACTCCGTCTGGCCCGAAACACTCGCCGCCGAAATCGTCGCTGAAAATTTCTTCCCTGACCGTTCACGCGCGGACTGGATCGCGCAAACCCGCAAGACACTCGCCCAAGCCGGCAGCATCCACTCCGTCGGCGCACTCCAGCCGCTCAACCAACTCCGCGGCACCTTTTCGCTCGTCGGTGAAAACGGCCGCGTCGAGGTGTTCTTCACCCTCACGCCGGAAGCTTCGCCAAAACTGCAGGAGTTGCGGCTGACCTTCGTCGGACACTAGGGCCGCCGCTCGTCGGCGTGACGGCTCGGCGGCGAGCGCCGGCCCGACCGCAATCACCACCCCGTCTCACCGCGGAAACAAGCGGTCCAGCGCCCCGAAATTTTTTACCGGCGCAATTTTCTTTTCGGTCACACCAGCGGCCAAAATCGGCTTCGCCACAGGCGGCGGCTCGACCCGCGTCACGACAATCCCGTGCTGCAGCGCCGCGAGCGCGCGGTCCAGCTTCACCGCCGAGACGGGCTCCGCGGTCCCGAGTTCCTGCGCAAACAGGCTCACGCGGAATTCCTCCACCAACCAACGAAACGCCTCGCCACCCTCGCGCTCCCGCAGTTTCCCCGCCGCTCCCACATACGATGCCAGCTGCCCCGCACGCTCGGCATCTTTCGCTGGATTTTGGCGCCAACGTTCGGCCCGCAGCTTCATGCCTTTCAAATACCGCGGAAAATGCGGCAGCTGCGCGTAGGGCGTCGTCCGCAAAAAGTCCGGTGGCAGCAGCGCCGCGAGGTCGCGTTCGAGGCCCGCCTGCGCCCCCGGTTGTATCATGAGCGTCTGCCGCAACGTCAGAATCTCCCGCAGCTGATCGCAGAACCGCGGCACGATGCCGCGCAGATCGGCCTGCGATTTTTCGATCGCCGCAGTGAACACGGCAGTCGTGTAGCCCCGAGCGCCAGCGACGCGACCCGGATCGCACAACCAACCGCGCAGCATCGCAAACGCTTGCGCCTGCAGCTCCTCGGCCGGCGCCAGCGTGGAGATCAGCGGCCCGAGATTCTTCACCGCGCGCAAATCGCGCTCGAGCCAGCCGAGGTCATTGCTAAGCTGTCGCTCCATCAACGCCGCGAGTCCGCGACCCGTGACGTCGCCGGCTTCTTCGGGCGTTTTCGCCAAACGCACGGCCACGCCGTCTTTCTCCGCCTGCAACGCCGGAAACGCGAACACCGGCACGCCCGCCTGCTCAGTCACGAGCACGCGCTCGGGAACGTCACCAAACTTCCATGACGTCTGCGCCGAGGTTTCCCACTTCGCGCGCGCGCGACGCCAGGCTTCCGGCTCGACCCGCGCCACCGTCGCGCTCGCGGCACGTTTTTGGAGGTGGAGCGCCTCATCGATTTCCGCGAGCTCACGGCTCGCACACAGGGGGTTTCCTTTGGCGTCGAGCACCCGGACGCGGACGCGCAGATGGTCCGGCAAGGGTTTATCAGCCCACACCGCCGGATCGAGCGTGATGCGGAATCGCTCCGCGATCTGCGCGGCCAGCGCCTGGATGAGTGATTCGCGCCGGTCGGTGAGTCGGTCGCGCGCCGCCACTTGCTCCGCAAGACTCTTCGCCGTTTCCGCCAGCGGCACGAAGCCGCGACGCAATTCCTTCGGCAACGCGCGCAGGTAATGCTCGACCTTTTGTCCGAGGTGACCCGGCACCGCCCAGTCGAGGGCCGCGGGCGTCAGCGTCTCCGCTTCGCGCACGCTCACGTCGAGCGTCACGCCATCGTCGGTCTGCCCGGGTTTGTAGGCATAGGCGAGCGGCAGGGCACGATTGTCGAGGGGCAGCGCCTCAGGAAATGCCTCCGCATCGTGCTCCAACGTCTCGGGATCGCGCAGATCTTCCGTCTCCAACATGAGAAAACGCGGCTCGGCCCCGCGTCGCTCGCGCACCAGATCCACGAGTTCGCCGACCGCCGACACCGGTGTTTTCTCCAGCCGCGCGGCGTAGTATCGATAGGTGGCCTCGTCGAGATTGAGAAACCCGCTGTCGCGGGCGCGCGTGAGCGCGTCGGCGAGTTTTTCCCGAACCGAGCGATTGTGCGCGATAAAATCGAGCGGGAAGGAAATCGTGTCGTTCACGAGCCCTTCGCGAATAAAAATCTCCAGCGCGTGCACGGCGTCGATTTTCCCGTAGCCCACCGCCTTGCTCTCCAGTTCCAGTCCGTAGAGACGCGTGCGTTGCTTGGCCATCACGCGGCCTTTTTCCACATCCCAAAACGGCTCGCTGTGGCTCACGCGCACGAGATGCGCGCCGAGATCGAGCGCCCACAGCGGGTCCAAGCGCGCACAGGTGCGCGCAAACAGCCGCGAGGTCTCCATGATCTCGGCCGAGATGATCCAGCGCGGAGTTTTCGGCGGCGCGCCCTTCGACGCACCCCCGCGCGGCCCGCCCTCGGGCGAACGTTTCTTCGGCTCCTCGCGACGAAAAAGCACTGAACCGGGAAACAGCGTCACGCGCCGATCGTGGGTGGCTTTGTAGCCGCCGTTCTCTTCGTCGAGGTGCGCGATATTGCCAAGCAGGCCGGCGAGGATACTCCGGTGAATCGCCCGATACGACGGCGTGCCGAACGCCGTCGTCTTCTGGTCGACCTCACCCATGCCATGATAGGCGGAGGTCAGCCGGAAATCATCCCGTTGCTCCAAGGTATCGATCAGCTGGGTGTAAATATCCCGCCACTCGCGCATGCGCGTGTAGCTCAAAAAATGGTCGCGACAGAACCGGCGGAGCTTCGCCTGCGCCATCGTCTCAAACTCACCGTGATACGCCTCCCAGATGTTGAGGAGCGTGAGAAAATCTGAATCCGGATGCACAAAGCGCCGGTGCGCGTTGTCGGCTTGCTGCTGCTTGTCCATCGGCCGTTCTCGGGGGTCTTGGATGCTCAGGCCGGCGGCAATGATGACCACTTCGCGCAGCGCCTTCTCCGCGCGCGCTTCCAAGATCATGCGCCCCACCGTCGGGTCGACGGGCAGCCGGGCGAGTTCACGGCCAATGGGCGTGAGCACGCGCACCGAGTCCGCCACATCGTCTGACGCGTCCAGCGCACCGAGCTCTTCCAGCAGCGCGTAGCCGGCGCGAATGGATTTCGCCGCCGGCATGTTGATGAAGGGAAACCGCTCAATGTCGCCGAGCCCAAAGGCTTTCATGCGCAAAATCACATCCGCCAGATTGGCCCGCTGGATTTCCGGCTGCGTGAAACGCGGGCGCTCCAGAAAATCTTTCTCCGAATAGAGCCGGATGCACACGCCATCAGCCACGCG
>CAIXKG010000062.1 GCA_903919985.1 uncultured Opitutia bacterium
TGCCGTGGTCATGGGTCACTTTCCGCGTGCTGCGGTCATCGTCGCGACTTTCCGTTCCCGCCTACACTTTCGGCTATCTCGTTATCGGCCTCGGCGCTTGGGTGTGGCTTCAGCTCCTCGCGACGGGCTACGCGCGTGGGGCCGGCGGACCGCATCCGGCGTCCCGGTACATCGACACGCTGGTCTTCGGCCTCACGGCCAACGCGCTCGCCCTCGCCTGGCTGGCTTCTTTCGCTTTCACCGTCCAACGAGCCCGAGTCGTCTACGCAGTGCTCACGGTGGCATGGGTTGGCTTATTCAGTTGGGGCGTGGGCCGTGAACTCAAGGAAACGCTCACCGTCGCGCTGCCGCCGGTGAAAGTTTATCACGACTACGCGAAACAAAACGTCCGCAACTATCTCCTTACCGGCGATGAAGCGCATTTGAATCACGACGAAATCCCGTACCCGGGCGCAGGGGCGTTTCTGGTGCGGATCGGCCTAGCCGATCTACGTACACGGCTGCCGGTGAGCGTACGTCCGCCGCTTCCGCTGACGCCGGCGCAAAGCAATTTCATGAGTTCACCGGGTCTCAGTGGAGCTACGGCGCCCGGTCTATCACCCGAGGTGCATGCCCTCGATTACCGCAAGACTTGGGGCACCTTTTCGTCCAACCGAACCGGGCTGCAAACGCGTGAGTTTTTCAGTGCTCCGTTACGGGCTCCGCTGGGCGGCTGGCTGCAATTTGAAATTGCCGGTCATGTCGGTGAGCCGGATGTGGTGCTTGAGTTGCGCGATGCGCATACCGGCGCGGCGCTCGCGCCGATCGTATCCAATCAAGTTCCGGGGAACGCCTGGCGGGCCTCGTATGTGCGGGCGCCGGCTGGAGATTTTTTCGTGTACGCCCGAGCGCCCGATCCGGCACGCTGGCTGGCGTTTTCTGAGCCCGCCGAAATGGCCACGGGGTCCTTCTGGGCCTGGCAGTTTTCAAAACGCGGAGTGCTCGTTGCGGAGATCGCGCTCGGAGCGGCGGCGCTTTTGGCGCTGGCCGGCTGGCGCATGCGCGCGCCCCAATCTTGAATTTTTCGGTCCGGCGTGGGTATCCCACCTTTACCTCGCTTCTTTGGCATCGGGACTGCTTTCCTGCGGCATGGCCCTCACGCGTTTTTCCGTCGCTCCGCTCCACACGCTGACTCGTACGCTCGCCGCCGTGGCCATGGGGCGCGAGGCACCCGACTTGGTCATCACGGGCGGGCGCCTGCTGTCCACTTATACCGAGCGTTTTCACGCTGACCGCGAAATCTGGATCAAGGCCGGGCGCATCGCTGCGATCAAACCCGCTGGCACGGCGAAAAAGTCACTGCCAAAAAATTCCCGCGCGAAATTCTTCGACGCCGCCGGCGGAATCCTCGCGCCAGGGCTGATCGACCCGCATATTCATATTGAGAGCTCGATGATGACCGCCTGCGCGTACGCCGAGGGCGCGTTGCTCAACGGCACCACGACGATCTTCTGCGACAGCCACGAAATCGGCAACGTCTGCGATGCTGCCGGTATCGAGTGGATGCTCGAAGACGCGCGCCAGGCGCCGCTCTCGATCTTCCTCACTGTGCCCAGCACCGTCCCCGCGACTTCGCCTCAGTTCGAAACCGCGGGCGGCGATCTCACCGCGGAAAAGATCGGAAAACTTTTCGACCGGTGGCCCGAAGCCGTCGCGCTCGGCGAAAAAATGGACTTCGTCCAAGTCGCCATGGGCGATCCGCGCAGCCATGCCATCATGGCCGCGGCGCTCAAACGCGGACGTCCGATCTGCGGACACATCTACGGTCGCGAATTCGTCACCGCCGGCGCTGCCAGCGGCATCACGGACACGCATGAAGCGATCGACCGCGAAATTTCCAATGACTTCCTCGAGGCCGGCGTCTGGGTTTTCCTCCGCGGCGGTCCGCCCACCACGCCGTGGCACTCGCTCCCACTCGCAATCAAGGCGGTGACCGAACTGGGCGCGAATCCGAAACGGGTCTGCGTCTGCACCGACGATCGCGATGCCGACGATCTTTTTCTTTTCGGTCTCGATTGGGTCGCGCGGCAGGCCGTCGTCGCGGGCTTGGCGCCCGCCACGGCTTGGTCGCTTGGTTCGCTTCATCCCGCCACGCGCTACGCGATGGATGGAGAGATCGGCGGTCTCGCGCCCGCGCGCCGGGCCGACGTTGTTTTGCTCAACGACGCGCTCGAGCCGCAGTGCACGTGGTACGGCGGCGAACTCGTGGTTAAAAACCGGAAGATCACACCGCTCCTCGACCGCGCCCTGTCGAAGCGCTACCACTATCCGCGCGCGGCGTACCAAACCGTGAAGCTGCCTAAGAAAAAGCTCACGCTCACTCCCGCTTTACCGATCGCGCCAGTGACGGCGAACGTGATTCGCACCGCGCTGCCTGGCATTATTCTTTTCCATGAACAGGTTTCACTCTCGCCTGTACCCGGGCAGACGTGGTCCGACCTTTTCGCACAACACCGGTTGTGCTTTGTTACCATCGTCGAGCGTCACGGCAAAAGCGGAGCTGTCGCCCATGGTTTGTTACAGGATTTCAATCTGAAGGCCGGTGCTGTCGCCAGTTCCGTCGGTCACGACGCGCACAACATTATCCTAGCCGGCACCAACGAAGCCGACATGCAACTCGCGCTGGCGACAGTAAAGAAACTGCGCGGCGGCGTCTGCGTCGTGCGCGACGGTCAGGTGATCGCGCAAGTCGCGCTACCTATCGCAGGATTACTCTCCGACCTGCGTGCGACCGCTGTCGCCAAGGAGACCACCAAGTTGAAAAAGGCGTGGAAGGCCGCCGGCTGTACGCTGCCGTACATGGGGTTTAATTTGATTCCGCTGTCCGTGATTCCTGAAATTCGGATCACTGATCGCGGTCTTGTGACGGTCCCCGGCATGCAACAGCTGCCGTTATTTTCAACTGCGTAAGCGGCTGCTTTCGAATTGTGGTCGGGGTGCCCGCACCCCGCGTCGAGGTAATTTTGCCCGCGACGCCAGGCGTGGTAAGAGCCTGCCGCCTGCAGTTGCGTCGGCGTCCGATGCAGCCGGACAAGGAGGCCGATTTTCCACGCGGCTTCGTGGCTAACGCTGCGGTCCGACTCAGAATCCATTAACGGCCGCGATCACGTGGTCGACTTGCGCGTCAGTTAGCTCCGGGAAAATTGGCAGGCTCACGCAGTTTGCCGCGGCGTGTTCGGCGTTCGGAAATGAACCCGGCCCGTACGCGAGCCCCGCGTAGCATTTCTGCAAATGCAGCGGTACGGGATAAATCAGATCGGTGCCGACCTCATGCTTGGTCAGGTGCTCACGGAGCGCATCGCGGCGCGGATGCAGCAGCGTGAACTGGTGAAACACCGACTGACCGTAAGCCGGTTGTTCGGGCAGGCGGGCGTCGGCTAGTTTTATGGCGGACCCATAACGTTGCGCGATCGCCTGCCGGCGCGCCGTCCACGCCGCGAGATGGGGCAGTTTTACATTCAGTAAAGCCCCTTGAAATCCATCCATGCGAAAATTTCCGCCAATGATGTCGTGATAGTAGCGACGATCCGAACCGTGCACGCGGATGTGGCGCGCCCGCGTGTGAATTTCTTCCCGGCGCGAAACGAACGCCCCGCCTTCACCGCAGCCGCCAAGATTTTTGGTCGGATAAAAACTGAACGTGCCCACGTCGCCGATTGTGCCGACGGGGCGCGCGCCCCCGTGCGTCGCGCCCAAATAAGTCGCGCCAACCGCTTGGGCGCAGTCCTCGATCACGAAGAGATTATGCCGGGCGGCAAAGGCCATGATCTCGTCCATCCGCGCCGGCTGGCCGAAAAGATGGACGACAATAATTCCCTTGGTGCGCGGCGTCAGCGCGGCCGTGAGTTTATCCGGATCGAGGTTGAACGTGCCCGGTTCGATGTCGGCGAACACGGGGGTCGCGCCCACGTAGTTGATGCCCCACGCCGAAGAGATGAACGTGAACGGGGTCGTGATGACTTCGTCACCCGGGCCGAAGCCCGCGATCATGCACGCGACATGGAGCGGCGCGGTGCCGCTATTCATGCCGAGCGCGCGCGGATATCCGAGCGTGGCGGCAAACGCGCGCTCGAATTCCTCGACATCCTTACCGAGACAAAAACGGGTCGCGTCGTAGGTCTCCGTCAACGCGGCCAGCGCTTCGGCGCGTAACGCGCGGTGCTGCAGACTGAGGTCGAGAAAGGGGAATTTCATTTTTTTGGAACGTTAATCTTCGCTGGTGATCGCTAATGAAAA
>CAIXKG010000063.1 GCA_903919985.1 uncultured Opitutia bacterium
GCGGGCCGGAAAGGCGACAGGGCGTGGGTGGTTCGCCCGCCCGGAGCGCCGACGGGATCCAGCGCCGTCGTTGACCGCGCTGCGCGCATGGGCCACACCTTGTGCTGATGGCTGGTAAGAAAAACTCCTCGCTCGACCGCATGCTTGGACGGCTCGATACGCTCGACTCCGTCAATCTCGCGAACCTCGTTCAGCGGCTCGCCCGCGAACGCGGTCTGTTCGAGGAAATTTTCAACACGCTGCAGGAGGGCGTGCTCGTCATTACCGCCGACGGCGCGATCGAATACGCCAACGACGCGGCGCACCAGTTGATCGGTTTGTCCGAGGACGAGCTCGTCGGCCAGACCTTGTGGCGGCTTGTGCCGGGATTGCGGCCGACGCTCGGCTTGGCGATGGACGAGGATTCGGCGGTGCTGCCGATCGTCGCGCGTGAATTTGAACTGACCTATCCGGAGCCGCGGACGGTACGGCTCTACATGGTGCCGTTTCGCGGGGCGGGGCGGGGCGCGGAGCGGCGTTTTGCGGTTATCCTGAGTGATGTGACGCGGGACCGGCAGACCACCGAGCGCCGCGTCGAGGACGAACGCACGTCGTCCATTTTGCTGCTCGCTGCGGGCGTCGCGCACGAATTGGGCAATCCGTTGAACTCGCTGACGATTCACCTCCAGTTGATGGAGCGAAAACTCAAAAAGCTCCGCGCCACGGCGAAGGCGGCGAGCGAAACTGATTCGCTGGCCGAGTCGGTGCGAGTTTGCCGCGACGAGGTGGCGCGGCTGGATGGCATCATCGCCAATTTTCTCGACGCGATCCGTCCGCGTCCGCCGGATCTAGCCGAGACGAATCTGGCGGATGTGCTCTCGGAGGTGCTGCGCTTCCAGCAGCGTGAGTTTGCCGACCGCGGAATTAAGATCGAGGCGGAGACGCCCGCCGATCTTCCGTCGGTGATGGCCGACCGCAACCAGCTCAAACAGGTTTTTTTCAACATCACGAAGAACGCGATGGAGGCGATGCAGCCTGGCGGGAAATTGAAAATCAAGTCACGCGCCGACGACGATTCGGTATTTTTGCTTTTCGGCGACAGCGGCAGCGGCATCCGGCAGGAGGATCTTGTGCGCTTGTTTCAACCTTATCACACGACGAAGCCGGGTGGCCATGGATTGGGGCTGATGATTGTGCAGCGCATCCTGCGTGAGCACGGCGGTCAAGTGGGCGTGGAGAGTCGCGAAGGCATCGGCACGTTGGTGACGCTGCAATTTCCGCGGAAAGATCGTCGCGTGCGGATGCTCGGCGCCCCGACCGGAGCGGCTTAACCCGTCGTCAGGCCGAACGATTCAATCACCAGCTACACCCATTTCACGAAATGAACTTCGTGCGACGGGATGAGAGGCTGACTCAGGACGGTGGCGCGGGTCAGCTCACCTCTGGCATGATCACGCGCCCGCCTTTTTCAGGACCCCTTCGAGCGTGGTGTCGTTTCTGCGGCGTCGCGGCTACGGCCTGATCGGCCCCGTGGCCAGCTTCAGCCGGAGCGGTGCGATCAGGGTGTCGTCCTTCGCGTAAAAAAGATCCTGGGGAAATACGCGGAGGCTCACCATCTCGGTGTAGGTGCCGGCGCCCTCGTTAGAATTGAGCTGGCGGCCGGCGAGGTATTGCAGGCGGAGGTTGCGGTCGCGGTTGATCTCGGCCGGGGCCAGCCACGTTTTCAAATCCGCGTACCGGCCGGTGTAGGACGAGAGCAGTCCGACTGGCGTATCGAGATCGAGGCCGACCAGGGCATTGATGACGCGGGCGTGATCGGGCCGAGCCATCTTCGCGGTCAACGCAGCGACATCCACGCGCAACGGTTCGGCTTGTCCCAGCATGACGGTGTCGTAGCCGGAGCCATCGTCGTCGTTGCCCCAAATCGTGCCCTGGGGAAACACGGTGAAGAAGGTCGCAATTTCACTCAGCACGACCGCGCGATCCGATTCGTAGAGCGGCACCCATTGCGTGACAAATCCGCCTGGGTTGAGGTGCTGGCGGCAGAGCTCGAAATATTCCTGCGAGTAAAGCACGGCCGACCCTTTCACCCACGGATGAATCGGATCGGACGTGATGATGTCGAAGTGCTCCTTCGTCGTGGCGATGAAATGGCGGGCGTCGTCGTAGACGATCTCGACGCGCGGATCGTGGACGACGTCATTATTTTCGATTTTGAAAAAGGTGGAAACCACCTGGGGAATCAGCGGTTCGATGTCGCAGATCACGATGCGCTCGATGGAAGGATGGATTACAAACGAGCCGGCGGTGACGCCCGCTCCGCAGCCGACGATGAGAACGGATTTTGGATTCGGGTGCAGCAAGGCCGGGATGTGGCCGAGCATGCGCTGGAGCCGCATATCTTTTTCGATGCTGGACGCCTCCGTTTTTCCGCTGACGTGAAAGAAACGGGCGCCGCCGGGGTTTTCCGTAACGTTGACGGACGAATTCATGCCTTCGCCCAAAAACAAAGACTTGGCCCCGTAGTCGGTCGTGGCGATCTGCCGGCCATAGGCCACGAGCTGCCACGGAATGCCCGAAACGACCGGTGCGAGCCCAACGATGACCGCGAATCCCGCGAGCGCCGCCGGCAAGCCGAATGCAAGACGTCGAAACAGGACCAGCGCCGCGCTGCCGAGCGAAACGGCGAGCAGGATCTGCTGGGTGTGTTGGGTCCCGAAATGTGGAATCAACCAGAGGCTGGCGCCGAGGGCGCCGGCAATGGCGCCGAGGGTGTTGGCGGCATAGGTGCGGCCGACCAGGCGCGCGGGATCCAGGCCCGGCTGCGCGAGGGCCGCGAGGGCGAGCGGAAAACTGGCGCCCCACAGCAAGGCCGAAGGCAGAATCGCGAACGCGCACCGGACGACGTCGTAGAGCGGTCGGGGCACCGCCGCCCATTGGTGGGTCACGATGCCGACTTTAAATTGGGCCCAGCGTCCCGCATTGGGCAGAAGTTCCGCTGGCCAGTACGGGAGTGAAACCGCGATGGCGTAAGCGGCCCACGCGATCCCAGCAACCTGCAGCAGCTGGCAAAGGCCCAACGCCACGCGCGGTCTTAATCGACTGCGTCCGATCGCCGCACCGGCGCTGCTGCCTAAGCCCAGCCCGACGAGAAACACCGCTAGGATAATTGAAAACGTGTAGACCGTAGCTCCGAGCAACAGCGACAACGTCCGTGCCCAAACCACGTCCGCCGCCAGCGCGCAGAGTCCGGAGAGCGCGATCGAGACCAGCACCACCCGCGAGCCGGCCACCGGCTGGGAAATGGACTGGACCGCGGCGTTCTCGGACGGCGCTTCGTCCGGGGCTTTGCGATGAGGCGCCCGACTTGCGAGGGCCAAGGCGAGGGCGGCGACCAGGAGATTGATCACCACGGCAAACCAGGTGGCGGTCGCCATATCGTAGGTGGGCAGCAGATAAAAACCGGCTAGGACACAGCCGGCGACGGCGCCGGCGGTATTGCCGCCGTAGAAATAACCAAGCCAGGAAACCCCGCGCGGCGTGGTCTCGATCCAGCGTGCCACCTCGGGGAGGGTAGCGCCCATCATGATCGTCGGTGGCAGCAGACAAATGGCGCAGACCAGCGCTCGCAGCGCGATGCCGGCGACACCGTGTCCGACGAGCGCGGTGTAGACCCGGCCCACGACCGGCATCGCGAACAAGACCACGAGGCCAGAAACGGCGATGCCAATTTCAAGTAACGCATACAGTCGCAGCGGGTGGCGCTGGGCGGAGATAAATCGGGGTAGGGCAAAACTACCGAGGCACATCCCGCCCATGAACGTGCCGAGCAGCACGGCCAGTGAAAACGCCGAGGAGCCGATGACCAGCTGCAGGAGTTGCAGCCACACGATCTCGTAGATCAGCGCCGCGCAGCCGCTGCCGACAAAGAGCAGAAGCAACAAAGGCAGGAAACGCGGCGAGTGTGATGGAGAAGATGCAGACGATGAAAACATGCGGAGGGTGCGGGTGGGTCTTGAGGCGGCAGCGCAAAGGGGTACGGCACGACGGCGCGCCAGAGAATGACATGCTTACCTTCATGGGCCGCTCCGAAGTGGCGCAAGAAAAGATCGTGCCGCCCGGTCAGACGCACCGGCCGGGGAAGCGTTGTGCACATTGGTCAGTTGGATCCGACCGCACATCAATCGGACCGCTGTCCAAACGAAATTTATTTCTACGAACCCCGGAATTGTTCGGAGCCAATGTCACTTATTAAGTGACATTGCGGGGGAAGATTCCCGCGGAATTCGGGGTGGTTTCTTCTGCTCCGAGGTCGAGCGTTGCGGTGGGCTGGGATAAGCACCTAAAACCTACCCGTCTTCGTCACGCCTAGCGCCCGCCCCTCCCCACTACCATGACTCTGAAAAAAATTACCCCGTTTCAATCTGCGCTGCTCGCCAGCCTGCTTTTACCGGTGTCGCTGACGTTCGGCGCCGACGCCACCGCCGCAGCGGCTCCGGCGGCTGCGACCGCGGTCAACGCTCCAACCTTGCCGCCGATCCCGGCCATGCTGGGCGTGCCGCATCCCGGCCCGGTGACGGACGCCCCTTATGCGCCCCAGCCGATTTTGTCGGGCGGGGTCGTAATTCCGCTTTTTCCGCCGGGCTCGCCTTATCTGAAGATGGACCGCGTCCGCGAGGCTGAGAAGTACAACCTCGGCGGTGGCGGCCAAATTGGCTCCATCGTGAACATCCACAATCCCTCGATCGAATTTCATCCGGGCAACCGTTCTCTTAATACCGGCGTGGTCATCATTGTCGTCGCAGGCGGCGGTCACAACACCTTGAACGTCGGCAGTGAAGGCGCGGACTTCGTCCCGTTCTTCGCCAGTTACGGGATCAATACGGTCATTCTGAGAAACCGGATGCGCGTGGATGGCTACAACGCGAAGACTGATTCCGTCTACGACGCCCAACAGGCGATCAAAATGGTCCGCGCCTACGCGAAAGAGTGGCGCCTCGATCCCAACCGGATCGGCATCATGGGATTTTCCGCCGGCGCCGAACTCGCGGCGCCCGCGGCGATCGACTGGGCGGCGTTCGATGCGAAAAACGATCTGCCGGAAAATCCCCTGGCGAAAATTTCTTCGCGGCCCGATTTCGTCGGTATCATTTATCCGGGCCCGACCCCGTTCGCTCGCGGTGCCAACCCGCCAATTCCCAAGGACACCCCGCCTTCGTTTATTACCTGTGCTGGCTGGGGCGATAAAGGCCACGCGGTCTGGGCGAACGAATGGTTCACCGCCATGCTGAATGCCGGCATCCCCAATGTTGAAATGCACATCTATGCCCGCGGGCATCATCCGGGCGACCGCGTCACCGGAGATGAGCCACCGTCCACCGGTGGCCTGACCAGCCGTGGTTTTATTGCGTATGGTTCATGGCCGGCGCGTTTCATCGAGTGGACGCGCGATCTCGGTTTTCTGAACAAAACCGGCGTTGAAACCCAGGCGGCAAAAGACGTCCTCGCGAACGTGAATCGCGTCGACCTGCCGCGCGGCGGCGGGCGGCGCGGCGGGCCGGCTGGGCCGGCCGGGTCAGGCGCGCCGGTTGCTTCTCCGGTTGAATCGGTGGTACCCCCGGCGGCGGGCGCGCGACCAGCGACGCCCTGAGGCAAATCTTGCGGACCGGTTTTTCGGGGCTCGCTGGACCCAGATCCGGAAGGACGCAGGCGGATTGGGCGCCGCCGCCGCTGGCCGGCGGGCGTTTCTGTGATTGAAATTCGCCCGGCGACCGGCGCCGATCCGCTACAAACCGCCGGGGGCCGTTCCGGCCGGCGCGAGCCCGCGCCGCAGCAAGAGCGGTTTTAAGTCGAGTTCGCCGCCCGTGAAGTTTTTGAAAAGCGTCATCGCGTCCTCGCTACCACCACGCGAAAGCAGGACCTGACGGAAGCGATCGCCGTTCGCGCGCGTCAGACCGCCGTGCTGTTTGAACCA
>CAIXKG010000064.1 GCA_903919985.1 uncultured Opitutia bacterium
AAATTTGGTGGAGTTAACGCGGGTCATTGAACTCTACAACTACCGCACGGGCACCAACCGTACCGGAACGTACCACGTGCAGACCGGCACCGAGGATGGGTTTGATCCGGGGCCCTGAGCGATCAGGGCAGCGTGCGGCGGTGTGTGCCGCGGCAAGCGTGCGTCACTCGGCGGAGGGGCTTCGCGTTCGTCGCCTCCTCGGCGTCGGATTCTCTTGTCTCTGCGGTGCCCTCTCCGTTTAGGCGCTCCACTTCCATCCGTTTGCACCGCAGAGACGGCACCGGAACGCAGAGAAAACCCTGTGGCGGCGCTCGCTTGATTCACCGAGCAGGTGAATCTTCCGAGACCGAAACATGAGCGAAAATCAGCGGTTCAGCTCCTGCTTCATCCGGGTGCATCCGCGTAATATCAATCGCCTAACAGCTTCAGACGTAAGCGACCGGTTGGGGTCCCCCTATTCGAAACGAGCAGAGGCGAGTAAGGTGACGGGATGGAAATTTTACGAACGGAAGTAATCGAGGACGGAGCGAAACGAGATCGGCGGGGGCGACGAATCCTGCCGCCGGAGCAAATTGAGGCGCTGGTGAGAGAGTATCGAGCGAGTGGCTTGACGCAGGCGGCGTTTGCGCGGCGGGAGGGCCTGAAGTATCCGACGTTTGCCGGCTGGGTAAACGCGCGGCGGGTGCAAGCCGGGCGGGCATCCGGCGGGAGCGCGGTGCGGTTTGCGCAGTTGCAACTGCCGACGGGTCTGACGGCACCGACTGAGTTGAGCGTGGCACTGCCGGATGGGGTGATCGTGCGCGGCAGCGAGGTCCGCGCACTGGCCGCGTTGGTGCGGGCACTGCGAGGTGAGCCATGCTGATGTTGCCGACGGCGCTGAAGATCTACCTAGCGATCGAGCCGGTGGACATGCGCAAACAGTTTAACGGACTCTGGACGTTGGCGACGGAGCGCTTGCGGGAGGATCCTCGGCAGGGGGCCGCGTTCATTTTCGGCAATAAGGACCGCGATCGGATCAAGATTCTCTACTGGGACGGCACCGGGTCGTGGATTTTCGCCAAGCGACTGGAGAAGGGCTGCTTCACGTGGCCGCAGGGCAGTGACGCGATCAAGGTGTCGCTGGCGCCGGAGGCGCTGACGATGTTGCTGGCGGGCATCGACCTGAAGGACGGGTGCAGAAAAGCGTGGTATGAACGATAAAAAAGCTTGCACTCAAGGCTAAAAGTATCCTGCTATTGGATACTTAATTGACCATGCCGCCCGCCGCCGAACTCTATGCCGAAAACCTCGCCCTCAAAGCGCGCGTCGGGAGCTTGGCGGAGCAGATCGGCGGTCTGGAGGAGCGTGTCGCCGTGCTGCTGCAGCAGATCGCGTGGTTCAAACGCAAGCTGTTCGGCGGCGGCCAGAGCGAGAAACTCACCGCAGTCGATGCCGCGCAATTGCAGCTCGCACTCGCCGAATTGGCGGAGTGGACCGCGCCGGCGGCGAAAACCGAGACCATCAGCTACGAACGCGCCAAGCCCGCGCCGCAGAAACGCCCGGTGCCGGCGGAGACCTTCGCCCGGCTGCCGGTGAAGGAAACCATCGTGATCGAGCCCGCCGAAGTGTTGGCGGAGCCGGCGGCCTTCGAGCAGATCGGCGAAGAACGCACCTTTGAAGTCGATGTCGTGCCGCCCGCCCTCTTCAAGCGCGAGTTCGTGCGTCGGAAATATCGCCGCAAGGAGGCTCGCTCCTTGCCGCCGGTGATCGCGTCGGCGCCGGCCCGGCCCGTGCCCGGCGGCTACGCCTCGGCCGGGCTGCTCGCCTGGATCGCGATCTCCAAATATCAGGACCATCTGCCGCTTTATCGCCTCGAGCAAATGTCGAAGCGCTGGGGCGCGCCACTCAGCCGCCAGACGATGGTCGACTGGATCCGGATCACCGCCGAGTGGTGCGAGCCGATCTACAAGCGCATGCTCGCCGAGCTGCGCGCGGGCCGCTACCTGCAGGCGGACGAAACCCCGGTGCGCTATAACGATCCCGATGAACCGGGCACCGGCAGTTTCCAAGGTTACCTGTGGGTGCTGAGCCGGCCCGGGGGCGACGTGGTCTTCGATTGGAAAGTGTCGCGGCGGCATGCCGAACTGACCACGTTGCTCACCGACGATTACTGCGGCCTGCTGCAGTCCGACGGCTACGAGGCGTATGCGGCCTACGCACGCACTCATCCCGGCGTCACTTGGCTCGGCTGCTGGGCGCACGCCCGGCGAGGGTTCTTCGAGGCGCAAAGCGAAAATCCCCGTTGCGCCACCGCCTGCCTGCGACTCATCGCCCGGATGTATCGGCGCGAACGCGCGTGGGACGAACAAAAACTCTCGGCCGAGGAGCGGACCAAACAACGCAACGCTCCGGATGGCCTGGCTCGCACGATGAACGCTCTGCAGCGGCTGGCGAAATGGGTGCAGGCCCGCGTCCTGCCCAAGTCGCTGCTCGGCCGCGCCTGCTCCTAC
>CAIXKG010000065.1 GCA_903919985.1 uncultured Opitutia bacterium
GTTGGATTATCTCGCACCGCTCGCCAACAATATGGCCTACGCCATCGCGGTGGAAAAACTCGCGGGCCTCGAAGTCCCGGCGCGTTGCCAAGCGATCCGCGTGCTCACGGCGGAAATGGCCCGCATCTCGGCGCACTTGATGGGCCTCGGCGCGTTCGGCTTGGATGTCGGTGCTTGGACCGTGCTCGTGCACTCGCTCAATCAGCGCGAACACCTCTACAAACTCTTCGAAGAACTCACCGGCGCGCGTTTCACGACGAGTTACACGCGTATCGGCGGCGTCTCGCGCGATGTGCCCGAGGGTTGGCTTGGCCGCGTGATCGCGTTTTGCGATCAGTTCGAGCCTGCGCTCGAGGAAACGCTGGCGCTGCTGACGCGGAATAAGATTTTCCAGGACCGCACGGTCGGCGTCGGCATCATCACGAAAGCCGATGCGCTCGCCTACGGACTCACCGGGCCGAATCTGCGTGGCTCCGGCGTGGCGCTCGATCTGCGCAAAGACCGCCCTTACTCGGGCTACGAGCAGTACGAATTCGATGTTCCCGTGGGCTCGAAGGGCGATTGTTATGATCGTTATCTTTGCCGCGGTGAAGAGATGCGCCAATCGGTGCGAATCATCCGCCAAGTCATCGCTAAATTCCCGAGCGGCGATTGGTACGCGAAGGACGCACGCAAGATCTTCGCGCCGCCAAAGGACAAGATTCTCACGTCGATGGAGGAGTTGATTAATAACTTCATGATCGTCACCGAAGGCCCGCAGATCCCGGCCGGCGAAGTGTATTTCGAAGCGGAAAACCCCAAGGGCGCGCTCGGCTTTTACATCGTGAGCAAGGGCGGCGGCGTGCCGTGGCGCATGAAGATCCGCTCACCCTCGTTCTGCAATCTCTCCATCCTCCCTAAAGTCTGCGTCGGTACCATGATGTCCGACGTCGTCACGTTGCTCGGCTCCCTCGACTTCGTCATGGGCGAGTGCGACCGTTAAGTTTTTCCGCGAACCCAGCTCGATGAATCTCAAGCCCGAAACACTCACCAAGATCGACGAGGTAATCACGCATTACCCGACGAAGCGGAGCGCCACGCTCCCGTTGCTGCACCTCATCCAAGAGGATGTCGGGCACCTCCCGCCCGACACCAGCGAGTGGGTCGCCGCCAAGCTCGAGCTGCAACCGATCAACGTGCTCGAAGTAATCACGTTTTACCCGATGTTCCGGCAGAAGCCCATCGGTCGTCGGCACATCAAAGTCTGCCGCACGCTCTCCTGCGCGCTCCTCGGCGGTTACAAGACCTGCGCTACGTTTGAGCAAGAGTTTCACACGCACCTCGGCGAAGTCTCGCCCGACGGCGAAGTTACGGTCGATTTCGTGGAATGTCTCGCCAGTTGCGGCACCGCGCCGGTCGTCATGATCGACGACGAACTCCACGAGAAGGTCGACTGCGCGAAAGCGAAACAGTTGAGCGACCAGATCAAAGCCGAAGCCCAGAAACGCTGACCCCTTTCCGTCCATGCCCGCTCCCGAACAACGCCGTATCATCTTCAAGCACATTGACGAGCCCGGCTACACGAACGACATCGGCTGTTACCTGCGTAACGGCGGCTACGAAGTCCTGAAAAAAGCCGTCGCCCGCAAGCCCGAGGAGCTCATCGACGAAGTTAAAAAATCCGGCCTGCGCGGTCGTGGCGGCGCGGGTTTCCCCTGCGGCGTGAAGTGGGGCCTCGTAGATCGCAAGAGCGGCAAACCCATTTATCTTATCGTCAACGCTGACGAATCCGAGCCCGGCACCTTCAAGGATCGCTACATCATGCACCAGGATCCGCATCAGTTGATCGAGGGCACGATGATCTCATGCTTCGCGAACAACGTGAAGCAGGCCTACATTTATATCCGTGGCGAAATGCCCCACGGTGCCCGCATTCTGGAAAAAGCCATCGCCGAAGCGCGCGCGGCTAACTTCGTCGGTCCGAACATCCTTGGCACCGGCTATTCCTGCGAAATTTTCGTCCACCGTGGCGCCGGCGCCTACATCTGCGGCGAGGAGACCGGCCTGATCGAGTCGCTCGAGGGCAA
>CAIXKG010000066.1 GCA_903919985.1 uncultured Opitutia bacterium
CAAGGCGGCGAAACCGTAGGCTGATTCGGAGTGGGGGCGCGGCGAAAGGCCCGCTGCTATTTGATTTGATGAATCATCGGTCGGCGCTAGGCAGATTTATCCCATGAAAACACTCCCCCTTGTGTTGGTGACTTTAGCTATGGCCATTCCGATGTTCGCCGCCGACCCGACCCCGCAAACCGCGGCGCCGACGGCGACGAAAACTGCGACGGTGGAACCGGTTCTCGCGGTGACGACCGCCGTGGTGAGCGCGCCTTTCGTGCTAAAAGACGGTGCGATATCCCAGCCGGCGCAGACCGAGGTCGCGGAGGGCGGAAAAGCAATTTTCACGTTCACCGTGCCCAAGGATGGGGATTACGTGATTCACGCCATCGTCAACGCGCCGGACGAAGATTCGAATTCCTTTTTCCTCAACATCGACGCGCTGCCCGAAGACCCGCTGATGATTTGTGACTTGGAAGTTACCCAAGGTTTTGAGGAGCGGGTCGTGAACTGGCGCGGCATTGGCGAGTCCGGTAGCGGTGAATTCTCGCCGAAAGTTTTCAAGCTCACGGCCGGCCAGCACAAATTGAACGTCGTTGGCCGCGAGCCCGCGCAATTGAAAAGCGTTACCATCCGCGCGTACGCCAAGTGAGGCTCCGGCGGTGCCGACCCAGATGAGGCGCCGCGAAGAAGCGGGCGGATTTTTCACTGACGAGCGCAGCGAAGCGTCACCGCCTGTTAAGTAGCCGCAGGCCTCCCTGCCGGCCGAAACAAGGCGGCCGAAGCCGGCAGGCAGGGACGCCTGCCGCTACCCAAAACGGCCACCGAAGACATCAAACCGTTTTAAAATTCCGGCTCCAGCAAGGGCATTTCCGACGATCCCAAATTCCGCCCTCTAAACCCGAAGGGGATGCTCTGCCGCGTCAGCCCAGTCCCAACGCACTGTCCATGGCGTAGGGGTGGATACGGCCGAATTTGGCGAGAAGCTCGGTGTGTACCTGGTGCACTGCGGCCAAGTCGCTGGCGCTGAGCGCGGGACTTTCGCTGGCGCCAAAATTTTCCGCGACTTGGTTAGGCGTCTTGCAGCCGGGAATCACCACGGACGCCGGAATATCCTGCAGCGAGAAACGAATCAGCGCCTGCACCAGCGAGCGGCCGGACGCGGGGAGAAAAGCGCCTACGCGCCGCGCGAATTCAATGCGCATCGCCGTTTGATCAGACGTGCGAATGCCGCGGGCGTGTTGCTCGTTCCAAGTCTCGTGCCCGGTCCACCGGCCGGTGAGCAGCCCGTTGCCCAGGGGTTCCCGCACGATGATGCCGAGGCCCGCCGCGGCCGCTTCGTGGAGCGCGGCTCGAAACGCGAGGGTCGTGACGTTGTAGCTTTCCTGAATCGTTTCGAACACCGCTCCGTACTCGCCGCGCGCGACCTGCCGGATTTGCGTCACGCCGTAGACAGAAATTCCCGCGTGCCGGATTTTTCCCTCGGCCTTCAACTGGGCGAGCGTGTCGGCCACGCCGTGCAAGCGCGCGGTCTCGAGCGAACATTCGTGGCACTGGTAAAGATCGACGTAGTCCGTGCCCAGCCGACGCAGGCTTTCCTCGAGACAGAAACGAATCGATTCCGGCGTGGGTACACGGCGGCGTTCGTCGTTGAAGGGGAAATGGCCGAACTTCGTGGCGACGATGACGCGATCGCGCCGGCCCCTGAGAAACTGCCCGATCAACGTCTCGCTGTGTCCGACGCCGTAGGCATCGGCGGTGTCGATGAAATTACCGCCGAGTTCCCCGGCGGCTTCGAGGGCAGCGAGCGACGTCGCGTCATCGGTTGGGCCGTAGGAGCGGCGCGCGCCGGCTTGCTGTCCGCCGATCGCCCATGCGCCGAAACCGATTTCAGAGACCCGGAGGCCGGTGCGGCCGAGTGTGCGATAGTGCATTCGAGGGAGGGCGTGGGTTCAGCGGGATGGTGCGGTTGACCGTGAGGTAGGTTAGCTCGCTTGCGTGCGCCGGAGCGTGCGCGAGCGGACTGGCCTACGCACCCACGCGGCCCGCGCGGACCACCGAGCGAGAGGCGGGTTCGATTTTTCTTCGCGGACGATCACTCAAACAGTTTCAGATCGATCGATTCGGCCATCAGCCGGTAACCGGTCGAGTTCGGGTGGACGAAATCGCCGGTGAGATCGCGGCGAATGCGAAGCGGGTAGGCCGGGTCCTGCACCACTTTTTCAAAATCGAGCACGGCATCGTAAGCCTTCGACGTGCGGATCCACTGGTTGACCGTCTGGCGCGTGGCCTCGTTTTCCGGCGTGTCCTTCGTGGAATTCTGAATGGGCAGCAACGTGCCGCCAAAGATTTTCCAGCCCTTGGCGTGAGCGCGGGCGATGACGTCCTGGTACGCGGTGATGAGCTGCTCGGGCTTCACGTGCTCGTAGCTGATGTCGTTGATGCCTTCGAGTACGAGGACGTGCGTGACGTTTGAGCGCGCGAGCACGTCATCGGCGAAACGGTGTACGCCGGTCGGTCCCGCGGCATCGGCCGAGGTGATGCGATTCGAGCCGATGCCCATGTTGATCACGGAGACCGGGGTGCCGTCGGGCAGCGCGGGCAGTCGTTTCGAAAGCATGTCCGGCCACGAGCCGTTACCGTCGAGGGATGAGGCTGCGCCGTCGGTGATTGAATCGCCGATGGCCACGATGACCTTGGTGCGGGCCGGGGCCATCACTTGCAGGCCGGAGATGAAGTACACCGAATCGTTGGGCCGGCCGGTGCCGGGCGCGACGGGCATCGTGGGCGCCGACGTAAAATCTCCGGCGGTTGAAACGTAATTTGTTTTCGAGCCCGTGAGGTGAAACGCGGTGGGTTTGAAATTCTCCGGCAAGTAGATGCTGACGGCCACCTCGGCGTGTTGCGGCACGTCGAGGGTGACCGGGTCGCTCCACAACTCGG
>CAIXKG010000067.1 GCA_903919985.1 uncultured Opitutia bacterium
ATCCGCGATCCCGCGATCCCCCACTCCATCTACGAAATCGAAGGCGCGCGCGACGTGGCGATCGAGTTCCGCAGTTTCTCCAAAACCGCCGGCTTCACCGGCACCCGCTGCGCCTACACCGTCGTCCCTAAGTCCGTTATGGCTTACGATGGGGCCGGCAACCCTCACCCGCTCCACGCCCTCTGGAATCGGCGCCACACCACGAAATTCAACGGCGTCTCCTACCCCATCCAGAAAGCCGCCGCCGCCATTTATACCGATGCCGGCAAACAGCAGACGCGCGACCTCATCGATTTCTACCTCGCGAACGCCAAACTCATTCGCGAAGCCGTCAAGAGCTGGGGCTTCACCTGCATCGGCGGCGACAACGCACCTTACCTCTGGATCAACACCGGTCGTGACTCGTGGGAATTTTTCGACCTCTTGCTCAACCAAGCCCAGGTCGTCTGCACGCCTGGCGCCGGTTTCGGCAAATGCGGCGAAGGCCACGTGCGCATCAGCGCGTTCAACTCCCGCGAAAATGTTATCACGGCCCTCGCCCGCATCAGCGCGGTGCTGAAGTAGGAGCCCGCCGGAAGCGATTCAATCAGCCAACGCTCGCCAATGGGGCATTGTGCCCACCGCCTGACGCACCGCCACGTTACCCCAAAGGTATAACCAATGAGCACCGCCACCGTGAAAGAGCTGCGCCACGAGTTCCCCCGCGTCTATGCCGCCGCGCGCCGCGCTCCTGTAAGCATTACGAAACAGGGCAAGGTCATCGGCACCTTCGATGCCACTCCCGCGCCGGACCCCGGTTGGGCGCCGCCTGATTTCACCGCCCGCAGCCGCGCCATCCTTGGCGGTAAAAAACGCGCGATCGACATCGTGAAACTTTGGGCCGGGCAAGCCAGCCGGTGAGCGATTACGCCGACACCTCGTTCCTTGTTTCGCTGCATCTCGCGATCGACGTAAACCACACCCGGGCGGTGCGATTCGCCCGCAGCTGGACCACGCCGCCGCACCTACCGCTTACCGACTACGGCACCTACGAGGCGACGAACGCTCTGATGCAGCTCGTCGCCCGCCGCCAGCTCTCGCTCACGGAAGCGAGCGCCTTGGTGCGCGAAATCGCGGCCGGCCAGACGACCGGAATTTTCCGCCACGCGGCGCTCGATCACCCGGCTTGGCTGCGCCGCGCGCATGAACTCGCCGTCGCGATCACCCCGATCGCGAACGTGCGCGCACTCGCCCTGCTCCACATCGCCGCCGCCCAACTCCTGGGCCGCACGCGCCTTTTGACCTTTGACGTGAATCAGCGCCGCGCCGCGCGCGCCGCCGGATTGAGCGCGCCGGAATTGTAAAACGAGCCGGCCCCACCCCCGCCTCACTTATCGAGCCCGACTTTCTTCAGCAGCGCTTGGAACCGCGGATCGGCCCGCAGTCCATGTAGATCGGATCGACCTTCAGCCAACAGCAAAAGAGTAAAGGATAACGAATCCGGAGAACTCTTGGGAGTACCCCTCGGCAACGACCGTGCCGTCTCACTGCAGAGCCAATTAACCCTTACGCCGTTATTTCCCGCTGCGGGCAAGCCCCCCGGCGACATCGTCGGTCAACGCACCCACCGCCTTGCTGAGCTGCGCGACCAAAGCGGCCTCGCTCTTGCCATCCCAACGCAGGTCGCCGGGCTGCACGTCGCCGCGCGCGACCACCTTGGGCGCGCTGCCCGTCGTCGCGAGCTCCCAAACCGCACGAAAATTAACGGCCCCATTGGCCCCGCCTTCACAGGCCAGCACGCGCACCACCAGAGTGAAATCGGGATCCCCTTCAGTCCCGCGGACTCCGGCCGCCAGCACCGCTCCCGCCGCACCCCGCGCGACGAGGTCTTCGCGCAACACCCGACCAATCCCCAGCTCCAGCGGCTCACCCCACCGGGCAAATTCGCGAAACTCAATCTCGTGTTCGCCGCGACGTACAATGATCGGCTTGGCCTTAATATAGCTCGCCAGCTCCACCTGCCGCAGGTGCACCACCGGAGCTTTGCCCGCCCGCACTGGCGGTGGCGCACTCGCCATCGCCGACAATACAAAAAACCGCGTCGGGTCAGGCTGGGCCTGCGGCACCAACGAACACGAACTGATCAAAAGCCCGCCGGTGACCACCAGCAGGCCCAGACAAAATTTTGCGCGCGCGTTCATGGTAGACACTCGGGTGGGCTTCAGGGTGGCAGGACAATCAAATTACTTCGGCTGCTTCTTGCCTGTCAGCAGCGCACTGGGATTCCGCTCGAGAAAATCCGCGAGGCGCGTCACCGCGGCCGCCGCCTCATTTAATTGCGACAACGTGCCGACGACCTCCTCACCCAGTCCACTGTGCGACGCCAGAAAACTCCGCGTCGCCGTCGCCGCATCATTGAGTGAACTCACCGCAACCTTCGCCTGGGTCAGCGTCTCGGTCAGCTCCTTGCCCACGGGTCCGACGTGCGCATCAATCTTCGCGACGACTCCGCGCAACTCAGTGATCGCAACGTCGAGATTCACGAATGTCTTTTTCAATTCCGGCATACTCGCAACTTCCTCCACCTTTTGTCCGGTTTTCTTCCATTGCTCGGCGACGCCTTTGAGATCGAGTCCGGCGAGTTGCTTGCGGCCATCACCCAACAGTCCGGTGATCTCGCGCGACAGTCCGGCAAAATCCACTTTTTTGAGATTGGCCAGAATTTCACTCGCACTCGACTGAAACGCGGAAATCGCCGAGGGCACCGCCGGCACCGAAACGTATTTCAGCTCCGTCGTGCGGTTGTCGGCGGGATAGTTCTTGGGGTCCAAGAAATCGAGCTCCACAAACAACAGTCCCGTCGCGAGTCCCTGCACCCCGAGTTGCGCTCGCAGGCCCCGATCCACCAAGGTCTGCAACTCCCCGCGATCGGCGACGTCGATCGCCGCACCCTTCGTATCCGTCATCTTGTCCTTGCTGAACTCACACACCACCGAGACGACCGAAAAATTCCGCTTCTCATCATAGCGGACGCCGAGATCGACCACGCGCCCCACGGGCACACCGCGCAACTTCACCGGCGAGCCCAAGGTCAGACCGTGGATCGACTCGTCGAAATACACCACAAATCGCTGCGGTTTCGCAAAAAAGCTCACTCCGCCAAACGTCAACAAAGCGATCACGGCCAGCGCAAACGCGCCGATGACGAAAGTGCCGATGATGGCTGGGCTAACCTTGGTTTTCACGAATAAGAGAGGGCGGAGCTAAACGTTTCGAGGGCAACGGGGGAAGACATTACTGCGGCAACACATCTCCCCGGCGCAAAAATTCCGTCACGCGCGGATCACGGCTGCGCACGGCGAGTTCGCGCGGTTTGCCTTCGGCGATGATGCCCTGCTGCGCGCGGTCGAGCATGATCACACGATCCGCGATATCGAAAATCGACGCCAGCTCGTGCGAGACCACCACAATGGTCGTCCCAAACGTTTCGCGGATCTGCAAAATCAGCTCGTCGAGCTTCCGCGACGTCACCGGATCCAATCCAGCCGACGGCTCGTCGAAGAAAACAATCGCCGGATCGAGCGCCAACGCCCGCGCGAGGCCCGCGCGTTTCTTCATGCCACCACTGATCTCGGAGGGATAATAGTCCTCGAATCCCCCGAGCCCGACTTGGGCAAGTTTCAACGAGGCGATCTCCTCAATCTCCCGCCGCGAGAGCGTCGTGTATTCCTCGAGTGGCAGCGCGACGTTTTGCCGAAGCGTGAGCGAAGTCCAGAGCGCCCCAGCTTGAAACAACATCCCAAATGTCTTCAACAGGTCCCGCCGCGCGGCCGGGTTGGTCTCGGCAAACGACCGGCCGAAAAACTTCACCCCGCCCGCCGTCGGCGTATTCAGCCCCACGAGGTGCCGCAATAACGTGCTCTTGCCGCAGCCCGATCCACCGATGATGAAAAATATCTCCCCGCGCGCGACGGTGAAGGACACGTCCTTCAACACCACTTTCCCCTCGTAGCCACACTGCAGCGCGTGCACCTCGATCGCCGCCCCACTCATGTTACCAGCCGCTGGATTGTTATGTTCACTCATGGGCGTTCACAGTCCCAGCGCATTGAACAACACCGCAAAAACCGCGTCCGCCACAATGATCAGGAGCAGCGCCGTCACGACCGCCGAGGTGGCCGCCCGCCCCACTCCAGCCGCGCTGCGCTCGGCCTGCAGGCCCCGCAGACAACCCGACAGTCCGATAATCAGTCCGAACGCCGTCGCCTTGATCACGCCCGTCGCCACATCCGACAGATCCACGATCGTCAG
>CAIXKG010000068.1 GCA_903919985.1 uncultured Opitutia bacterium
CAAACGGCCTCGGAAAGCCCAGACGGGGTCATGGTGGGCTTCCCGGGCGATTCAGAAGGGGTCAGGTTGCCCATTTCCCCCACCGGGCGATCCAGAACGGATCGTGGGTTGAATCTTGAGTGGGAAGATTTCAGGAACGCGTCGGTCGGCGTCAGTCGTCGGGAGCGCTCGCGAGCGAGCTGGCCCACGGGACGAATTCAGAAGTTCGAGCAAACGCTGAACGTTTAACGTTGCTGACCCTTCGGGCCGACTTCGAAGAGAGCGGGGAAATTTCTGTCGTCATTCCCCCCGTCGCCAATCACGAGTGGGAAATGGGCTACCTGACTCCGTCGCATCGTCTCCTAACATGGGCAAGATCCTGATCGGGGTTGATGTCGGCGGGCCAGCGAAAGGGTTTCATGCCGTTGCACTGCAGGATCGGACGATTACATCAAAATTGAGGAGCCGAAGCGCGGACGAGGTTGCGGCTTGGGTTCAATCGCGCGGGGCCGACGTCGTCGCGATCGATGCCCCTTGCCGGTGGCGCCAGCCGCGGGGACCCTCCCGCACCGCAGAGCGTCAAATGGCCGGCGCAGGAATTTCCAGCTTTTCGACGCCAACCGAGGAGAAAGCCGCGGAGCACCCGTTCTATACTTGGATGTTGGCGGGCATGAAACTCTACGCCGCGCTTCGCCCGACCCATCCGGTTTACGATGGCACTCCCCGAACGTCACAAGTCTGCTTCGAGACGTTTCCCCAAGCTGTCGCTTGTGCCCTGGCGGGTGAAGTGGTCTCTGCGAAAGAAAAAAATTTGGTGCGCCGCGGCCTACTCCGCCGATGGGGCCTCGATCCAGCTTTGCTTACCAGCATCGATGAAGTGGACGCTGCGCTATGCGCAATCGCAGCCGACGCCTTTTTTCGCGATCGATTCCATGGCTACGGCGACCCCGCCGGAGGATTTATAATCGTGCCGTCGGATCGGCTACCGTGACGCAATCGAATCAAGCGACCCCGCAAGAGAACATGCAGTCATTTTTATCGGAGCGTGTTCGATTTCGTCGCTGACGCGTTCGCTTCACTTTGCATCTTCACGCTTAAGTCCGATCAGCGATTCGTGGATTGCGCACGCTCGCCTCAACAGGACAGCCTTTCCGCACCCACTCCCCATGAAAAACGTTTTCGCTGTCTCGATTCCCTTCGCTCTGCTTTCCGCGATGCTGGGTATCACCCGCACTCACGGCCAGGTGGCCGATGTGCCCAGCCCTCGAGCGGTCGCCAACATTCCCGTCAACAACACCGAGGCCAATGTCGCGCCGTACACTCTCCCTGATACGCTGACGCTCCTCAACGGTCAGCCGGTCAAAGACGCCGCCGCCTGGGCTAAGCTGCGCCGTCCGGAAATCGTCAAATTCTACGAGACGCAGGTCTACGGCCGCATTCCCGCCACCGCGCCGAAAGTGACATGGACGGTCACCAGCGTCGACCGGACCGCTCTCGGCGGCGCCGCCGTTTTGAAACAACTCGTCGGCCACATGGGCGGGCCGGATGGACCGGCGATCAACGTCACCCTTTACACGCCCGCTCACGCCACCAAGCCGGTGCCCGTACTCGTCGGATTCCAATTTGGCGCTCGCCCTCCGGCGGCTGGCGCCGCTCCTGCCGCGAACGCGGCACCCGCGCCCGCCGCGGCGGCAACTCCGCCAGCGAACGCGGCCGTGGCTCCCGCGGCAGCAGCGGCAACTGTTGCAGCCG
>CAIXKG010000069.1 GCA_903919985.1 uncultured Opitutia bacterium
CAAAAACGAACGGAAGTGCAGGCCAGCCCGCTCGCGGGTTGGCCCGACGAGGACTCCGGATTAATTAGCGCAGCTGAGCGCTCCCTAATTTCTTTACCACGGCCTCGACCAAGGCATCGAGGCTGGGCGTCTTGGCCGTAACATCGATCGGCACGCCGCGTTCCTTCATCGTCGCACTCGTTTGCGGACCGATGCTGCCCGCGAGGGGCACGGTCGCGCCTGCGCTGAGTTTCAACGCCGCGGCCTGGTCGACGAACGACTGCACGGCGGACGAACTCGCAAAAAGAATCGCGTCGGCGCCCCTCGCCCGGAAATCCGCTGCCGCCGGCTCCGCCGCAAGATCCGTCTGCTCGGTCTTGTAGACCTGCAGTGTATCGACGATGCCTCCCGCCGCCGTGAGCTGCTGGTCGAGCGTGTCGCGGTTGAGATTACCCGTGATCAAAAGCACCTTGGCACTGTCGAGACTGCCCGTGGCGATCATCGCCGTCGCCAGCCCTTCAGACGTGGCCACTGCCGGACGGCATTCGATCTTCAAGTGCAGCGCCGTGATCGCCTGGGCCGTTGCATCGCCAATACACGCGACCCGGATCAGACCCAGCGAGCGAATGTCGTCAAAAATCCGGCGAAATTCCTCGAAGAAATAACGCACGCCGTTGGCGCTCGTGAAGACGATCCAGTCGTAACTGCCGAACTCGAGCATAACGTCGGCGAGCGCATCGAGCGACACCTCCTTCGACACGCGAATCAAAGGGAGCTCGATGACCTCAGCGCCGAGCGCCGTGAGCTTGGTCGCCAGTTCGGGCGACTGATCACGCGCCCGCGTGACGACGATGCGGCGGCCGCGAAGAGGAAGTTCGGAGGAGCGAGACATCCGTAAAATCTAGTGCGACCAGGCGACGCCGCCATACATTTTCTTCGGCGATGGCGTCTTGTAAATCTCACTCTGTTTGCGATGGTTCCCACCGTGCCATCTGCCCCTCATCTGGCTTCTGCAATTGGTGATCGTTTGGTCCGGTCGCGTACTCTGCCCTATCTCGTCCTTGTGGGTGCACTGGTTTTCGGCGCGAGCGCGGGCATTCTGCGCGCGGAAAAACTCGTCACGGTTTCTGCGGTGGCAGACTCCAGTTACGTCAAACGCCGCGCCGCGCTGCCGAAGGACCAGAAGGAGTCCGTGATTTTCGCCAAGGGCCAGATCCTGGGTGCCAGCACCGATGCCGACCTGACGAAAACCGATTTCATGAAAATAGCGGCCATCCTCGGCCTCGACTTCAAGTCGCAGCGTTATACGGCCGCGGAAAATTTCGCGAAGGCTGACCTCGTAATCGTCGCGCACTGGGGCATGACGAGGGAAAACGATCAGCCGCTGGACTTGCTCGTGTATGATCCTGATGCGATGCGACGCAAAAGCGAAGCCGCCTCAGTCGCGCGGCAAACTCAGGAAACCGACCTGAGTTCGGTCTCCCGCGCTCTGGGCGTGGCTGCGGCGGCCGAGGCGGATCAACGAGCTGAGACCGCCATGCTCGGAAGCCTTTATAGTGACATCGGATTGGTCGGCGGATCGAACGCGGATATGCTGGGCTTCAGTGCAGCGCTCGCGAAAGGCGATGATACGGCGGAAACGCTGGGCTCCATGATCGGCGAGGCGCGTTACTTTATGATTCTGGTGGCGTACGACGGTGCCGCGCTCCGTCAGGGCAAAAAGCAGCGCGCGTGGACCACCCGGATGAGCATTCGCTCGGCCGGCGTAAATTTCCAAATCGCGGTGGAACGCATGAGCAACGCCTCGGCCCGCTTTCACGGTACAAATCAAAACGATATCGTTTTCGAGCAAGCCAAGGACCGGCCGCGGTCGTAACTGGATTGATGCGCGAAGCACGCGGCTGCTCAAAACCGGCTTAGTCCGCCTCATCGAGCGGGATTCAAGCGGTCAAATCAGGCTCCAGTCGCGCAGGATTTTATCGGCGGTGGCTTCCGGCGTTTCGAAATCTGCGCCAGTCAAAGGCACCGTGCGCAGGCCGGTTTTCTCGTGGAAAAAATACAGGGAGTCGGAAATCGCATGCGCCGCAAACGCGGTGTGGCAACCAGCGCCGAGCGCGGATTGAAAGGCGCGCTCAAGCCGCAGCGCGACTGCGGTCAGCGCATCAAAATGTGAGGAAAAGCTGCCCGCATCGGCCGCACGGCATTGAATCGCGACGGCGCCTTGCCCAACCGCCGGCACCATCTCACCGAAGCCGAGCGGATGAAAATCGAGGCCGGGCCACTCTTCGATCCCGAGCCTGGTGAGTCCGGCCGCAGCCAGAATCGTCCCGTCCGCCACATGTTGCTCCGCGATTTTGCGCAGGCGGGTATCCACGTTGCCGCGGATCTCGGAGAACTCCACGCCCGGAAACAGCATCTTGATTTGCATCCGCCGGCGCGGGCTGCCGGTCGCGAGCGTTTTCGGTTCTCCGATTCCGGAGCGCAGCACGAGCACATCGCGCGGATCGGCCCTTGGCAGGTAACCGGCAATGGTCAGCCCCGCGGGCATGTCGCCCGGCAAATCTTTCGAACTATGGACGGCGACGTCCGCCTCGCCCCGATGCAGTGCGGCCTCAAGTTCGCTCGTGAAAAGACCTTTGCCGCCTTTTTTCTCGAGCGACCATTCGAGCTGGGCATCGCCGGTGGTGACGATTTTCAGGAGCTCGGTTTCAACGCCGAGTGCCGAGCGCAAATGCGCGGCCACCATCTCCGTCTGCGCAAGCGCGAGCGGACTTTTACGGGTGGCGAGGATCAGTTTTTTCAAAGTAACGAAGAACCCGAAAATCTGCCGACGATCAAAGCAAGGGACGTTTAGTAGGCCAGCTCGCTCACGAGCGCTTGAAGCGTCTAGGAGCGGACTGGCCTACAAACTGACGATCAATACGAAGCCTGAACGCCCTTGAGATTCTTCTTCGCCATCCAGGGCATCATGCTGCGGAGATAAACACCGGTCTTCTCGATGGGGTGCTTCTCTCCCTTTTTGATGAGCGCGTTGTAGTTCTTGAGTCCGCCTTTATATTCTTTGACCCACTCTTTGGTGAACTGGCCGGATTGGATCTCTTTCAAGATCTTCTTCATTTCGGCTTTGGTCTTTTTGTTCACGACGCGCGGACCGCGCGTGATGTCGCCGTATTTGGCCGTTTCGGAAATCGAGAAACGCATGCCCGCGATACCGGACTCGTACATCAAATCACAGATGAGCTTCAACTCATGGAGACACTCGAAGTAAGCCATCTCGGGCTGGTAGCCAGCCTCGACCAGCGTCTCAAATCCCGCCTGAACGAGGGCGCTGGCGCCGCCGCAGAGCACGGCCTGTTCGCCGAAAAGATCGGTCTCGGTCTCTTCTTTGAAGGAAGTCTGGAGGACGCCGGCGCGGGTCGAGCCGATGCCCTTGGCCCAGGCGAGCGCGGTCTTCTTGGCGGTCTTGGATTTATCCTGCGCGACGGCGATGAGGGCCGGCATACCTTTGCCCTCGGCGTAGAGGCGGCGGACCATGTGGCCCGGGCCTTTTGGAGCCACCATGATACAGTCGATGTCCTTGTGCAGCTTGATCAGGCCGAAGTGAACCGAGAGACCGTGCGAGAAAATGAGCGTTTTGCCCTTGGCGAGATTCGGGAGGATATCGGAAAGATAAACGTCGGCCTGTTTCATGTCGGGCAAGCCGACCATGATGACATCGGCGCGGCGGACGGCCTCCGCGGTGTCGAGGACCTCGAAGCCGTGCTGTTTGGCGACGGCCCTGGACTTAGAGCCAGGATAGAGGCCGATGACGACCTTACAGCCGCTGTCCTTGAGGTTGAGCGCATGGGCGTGGCCCTGCGAACCGTAGCCGAGGACGGCGAGCGTTTTATTTTTGAACACGCCGAGATCGGCGTCTTTGTCGGTGTAGACTTTGGCGGGCATGGTTGAAAAATTGTTTTTGGGTTTTGAGTTTTGGGTTTTGAGTAAAAACAGCGGGCTCAGCGTTTAAGAGCGAGCTGGCCGGTACGGGCGAGTTCGACGATGCCGAAAGGTTCGAGCAGGCCGAGGAACGCGTTGATCTTCCCTTCATCGCCCGTGACCTCGATGATGAGCGTATCGGCCGTCAGATTAACGATTTTGGCGCGGAAGACGCCGGCGATCTGCAGTAGTTCGGCGCGGGTGCGGGAGTCCGCGCGGACCTTGATGAGAACGAGTTCACGGGCGACGGCCTGCCCTTCGCTGAAATCGGCGACCTCCACCACATTGACCAGTTTGCGCAGCTGCTTCGTGCAGAGACTGAGCGCGGATTCGTCGCCTTTCAGTACGATGGTGATGCGGGACAGCGAGGCGTCGTGCGTCGGGGCGACGTTGAGCGAATCAATGTTGAAACCACGGCCGGAGATAAGCCCGGTGACGCGGGCAAGGACGCCGAACGTGTTCTCAACGAGGACGGAGATCGTGTGTCGCATGGGAGGTTAGGTTGAAAATGAAAAGAGACTGCTGGTGGTGGACGCTGAGGGACTCGAACCCCCGACACCCTCGGTGTAAGCGAGGTGCTCTAACCAACTGAGCTAAGCGTCCGAACCAAAGGGCGAGCAAAGCGGGCAGGCGGCGGGGGTGACAAGGAATTATTCGAAGTCGGCAAAGTAGGCGGATTATCCCTGATTCGCTTGGTTCGCGTTTCTGCGATGAAATGGCCGCGAGAAACGGACTTGAAAAGGCACATTAGGAATAACGCGCCCTACCTTCAGCGCGCGGTCAGCGCCGACTTGGGTTTGAGCCAGCCTTCGCGCGCCATGAGCTCGGCGTTTTGGAGCGCGTTGAGCGCGGCGCCCTTCCAGAGATTGTCGCCGCTCACCCAAAGGGCGAGGCCGTTGTCCAAGGCCGTGTCGATCCGGATGCGGCCAACACCGCACTTCACCTGGCGCGTGAAATCGAGCGGAGTGGGATAAAGCTGCTGCGCCGGATCGTCCACGAGTTGCGCGCCCGAAAAGGCCGCGATGGCCGCCCGCGCGGCCTCGACGGAAACGGGCCGCTCGAACTCGGCATTGATGGCCACCGAGTGCGCCTGCACCACGGGGACGCGCACGCACGTCGCGGAAATCTTCAGGTCGGCCAGCCCCATGATCTTGCGGCTCTCCTGCTGCATCTTTGTCTCCTCGCCCGTGTATCCGTTGGGGCCGAAGGTATCGACCTGCGGGATGACGTTGAAGGCGATCTGGTACGGATAAATTTTGCGCGACAACGGCGTGCCCTTCACGTGTGCCTGCACCTGCGCCTCGAGTTCTTCGACGGCATCCGTGCCCGTGCCGGAAACGGATTGATACGTCGCGGCAAAATAACGCTTCAGACCAAATGCGCGATGCAGCGGCCACAGCGCCATCAACGTGACTGCGGTGGAGCAATTCGGATTCGCGATGATGCCCTGGTGTGTGCGCAGCGCCTCGGGATTAATCTCGGGAATGACGAGCGGCACCGCCGGGTCCATGCGATAGGCCGAGCTCTTGTCGATGACGAGACAGCCGGCCTTGACCGCGTCTGGGGCGAGTGCGCGGGTGATCGCGCCGTCGGTGGCGAAGAAAGCGACATCAACGTCAGCGAACACGCCGGGCCGCGCCTCTTCCACGGTATATTTGCGGCCTGCGCACTCCACGATTTTACCGACCGAGCGCGCCGAGGCAAAGAGCCGCAGCGTGGCGATCGGAAAATTCCGGGCGTGCAAGAGTGACAGCAACTCTTGACCGACGGCACCCGTGGCGCCGACGATACCGACTGTGAAGGAAGGCTTTTTATCCATGGAAACGAATTGGGAGTTGTTCACGAAAACGTGTTCCCTTCTCGGCATCAAGCCCACAGAGCGAGTTCTGCTCGTGAGCATCGGCACCGCGACGCTGCAATTCTATCGGCACAGTGCGCTCGTGAAGAGCTACGGTATCTCCACGTCCCGCCGTCCGCCGTCCAACGTGAAAAACTCCCTCGGCACGCCGCGTGGCCTGCACGAAATCGCCGAGCGCATCGGCGCAGGTCAACCGCCGGGCATGGTGTTCAAATCGCGCGTGCCCACCGGTCGGCACTTCAACGAATTTCCCGACGCCGCTTCCGCCGACAATCTCATCACCAGCCGCATCCTCTGGCTGCGCGGACTCGAGCCGGACGTGAACCGCGGCGGCGAGGTCGATAGCTATGAGCGCTACATTTATCTCCACGGCACCAATCATGAAGCCCGGCTGGGCGAGCCGCTGAGCGCCGGCTGCGTGCTGCTGCGCAATCTCGACATCGTCGAGCTCTACGACGAAGTCCGCGCCGGCGACCAAGTGTTGATCGCGGACTGAGGCCGAAAATGGAGAAATCCCTGAGATGGCGTCGAAAAAGCATCGGTCTGAAGGTAGGGCGGGCTATATCCCTAACCCGCCGCTGCGACTCGGCTCACAGAGAGAGCAACATTGAACCGGCGCGTTAGGGATAACGCGCCCTACCCTTTTTAGCCGAGCTCTGAAACGTTTTCCCAATAATTCTCCTCCTTCAAAGTCGCATCGCTTCCCCATTTTCCGCCCATGCCTTTCTCCTATCATCGCACGATTCACTTTGCCGACACCGACGCGGCCGGCGTGGTGTTTTTCGCCAACTACCTCGCGCTGTGCCACGAAGCTTACGAGGAGTCGCTCGCCGCCACCGGCATCAACATCGCCCGCTTTTTTTCTGATCACGGCATCATCATTCCAATCGCGCGTAGCACGGCGGATTATCTTCGTCCCATGATGTGCGGCGAAAAAATCCGCGTCACGATCACGCCGGTCGTGCTCTCCGAAAACAGTTTCGCCCTCGATTGCACGATCGCAAAGCTCGGCCCGCCGGAAAAAATCGCGGCCCGTATCCGCACCGAACACGTCTGCATCGCATCGGCCACACGCACCCGAATCGCCTTCCCGGCTGCGCTCGCCGACTGGATTAAGGCCGCCGGATAACACGCCCTGGCGCGGGTTTTAGCCTGCGTTTCGGGATGCAACCGCAGGCTCAAGCGGTTTCAGTTTTTCGATGGGCGTTTGGGGTCGCGGCAGGCGTCCCTGCCGGCCGCGACGTTGGGTGTGGCTACGCTTTGGGTTGAACCACTCTAGAAGCATCACGCGCCGCCATCGGTCGAGCCGGAGGACACGGGTCAGC
>CAIXKG010000070.1 GCA_903919985.1 uncultured Opitutia bacterium
AGTTATGCGATTAAGGCGCTGGAGGACGATCTTGGCACCCGCCTGGTCGATCGCGTGGGCCGGCGCGTGATGCTGACGCAATCGGGCGAACGATTCCTCCGTCACACGGAAAAAATCTTGCGCGAGATGGAAGCGGCGCGCGTGGGCCTCGACCATCTTTCCACGTGGGGCCACAGCCGCCTGCGCGTCGGCGCCAGCGAGACGGCCTGTCAGCATATTTTGCCGACGGTCCTGCGCGAATTCCGGCAGAGGTTTCCGCAGTGTGAGATCCGGATCGAGCCCGGAGATCACGGTCACCAGCTCGACTTGTTACGGGCTGGGCAGGTCGATCTCGCATTAGTCATCGAGCCTGCTTGTGGCGTGCAGGAGGAGTTTATCTTTGTGCCTCTTTTCCGGGATGAAGTACGTTTCCTCGTCGCCCCGATGCATCCTTGGGCGAAACTCCCCCGTCCGTCCCGCGAGCAAATCGCCAACGAGACTGTGATTATGCATATCAAGAGCAGTTTTACTTCGCGGCTGGTGGCCGAGTATTTCCGGGAGGAAAAAATCACCCTCCTGAACGTCATCGAGCTCGGGAGCATGGAGGCGATCAAGGAGTTGGTGAAAATCGGGCTGGGCGCCGGTTTGCTCGCGCCGTGGATCGTAAAAGAGGAACTCGCGAGCGGCGCGCTCGTTGCTCTGCCGCTCGGGCCCCGCAAGCTGCGCCGGCGCTGGGGCGTCGCCCACCTCAAGGGTCGGCGGCTCGTTCTCGCCGAAGAGACATTTGTCGATTTGTGCGATTCAGTCGCCGATGGGCTGGGCCTGAAAAGCCCGCGCGGCGCGACCGAGGGAGTCTGATCCGGCGCGGCCGATTTTCTATCGGCCGATTACGATTTTTCTGTGACTTTGCGGTGACTGACCAACTCTAGCGTGGACAATCCACCGCCTTTTTTTCACTTTCTGCGCAGAAATTCCAACGCGAATGGAAAACCTTCACGGGGCTTCCGCCTCAAGTCCGCGGCTCAGGGTTGCAGCTAAAGTTAAGACCTTCGTGCTCGACACGAACGTCCTCCTGCACGACCCCCAGTCGATCTATAAATTCGAGGATAACAACCTCGCCATTCCCGTGGAGGTGCTGGAGGAACTCGACGGCATCAAGGGCGAGCAGTCGACCGAGCGCGGCCGCAACGCCCGCCGCGTGCACCGCATCCTGCAGGAGCTGCTGCCGGATTCCCGCTCGATGCACGAGGGCGTGAAACTTTCCAACGGGGGTACGCTCTCGATCATCATCAACCCCTATCTCGCCGATCCCTCGCGCCGTTCGCCGGCCATGGATCGCTTGCGGGCCATCCTGCCCGACCTTTCAAAAAAGGATAACCGCATCATCGCGGCCGCGCTTTTCGTCCAGGAACGTTTTCCGCCACCAACCATTCTCGTCACCAAGGACGTCAATGTGCAGCTCAAGGCCCGCGCGGTCGGACTGGAATCGCAGGATTACCTCAACGACAAAGTCCCAGAGACGGATGATGAGGCGAGCTACCGCGAGATTTCGCTCAACGTCTATGAGCTGCAGCGTTTCTGCTCCGAGGGCGCGTTCGATCTCGATGCCGGTTCGGCCCAGCCGCTTTATCTCAACGAGTATGTTTTGTTGCGCTCCGACGAGGGGAAGACGATGCCCGCCCGCTATTACGGCGATGGGCTCGTGCGCCGCCTGAAAATTCCCGATTTCGTCAAGGCGCCCGGCGGCATTCCGATCCGGCCCCGCAATCTCGAGCAGCAGTTTTTCATGGATGGCCTGCTCGACGACAGCATTCATATGCTCACGTGCTACGGCAAAGCCGGCACCGGTAAGACGCTGCTGTCCACCGCCTGCGCGCTGCATCAAACGCACGACGATCATTCGCAGTACGACGGCGTTTCGATTTCACGGCCGGTCATCGCGCTGGGCAAGGACATCGGGTTTCTCCCCGGTTCGCTCGAGGAAAAAATGAAACCGTGGCTGCAACCCTACCACGATGCCCTCGAGGTGCTCATTCCCTCGAAGCCGCAAAAGGAACCGCAGTTCGCCGCGAAAAAAGTATCCAAGAATAAATTCAAGAAGCGCGACGATCATTTTAGCGCGCCAATGAGCGCGCCCCAGCCCAGTCATTCGAGCCACGGCGGTGGCCACGGGAGTGCGCCGGCGATGAAACCATACGAGCGTTTGCTGCGCAGCGGCCTGGTCGAGATCGAGGCGCTGGCCTTTATCCGCGGTCGCTCGATTGCGCGGCGTTTCTTTATTTTGGATGAAGCGCAGCAGCTGACGCCGCACGAGGTGAAAACGGTCATCACCCGCATTTCCGAAGGATCAAAAATCGTGCTGATCGGCGACCCGGCGCAGATCGATAATCCGTACGTCGACGCGCGAAGTAACGGACTCGTTTACTGTCACAATCGCATGAAGGGCCAGTCCATCGCCGCGCACGTAAAGTTGACGAAGGGCGAACGCTCGCGTCTGGCTGAGCTCGCGGCGGATTTGCTCTGAGGTTATATTTAGAAACCGTCTGTTTTGCGGACGGCGCTACTCATTCAGCATACGGCTTAATCGCACGCCCGCGCCGCCTTTCCGGTCAGGCTCAAGGCTCTGGGCTTGTCGAACCGACTGCGCGCTACCTCAGACGGTTGGCCGACTGGCCAACAGGCTGCATTCACCCCGTCGCTGCGCCGCGGACTCCATCGCCAGCGCAAACGCCGCGGTGAAAATCAAGTCACTCGCGAGCGTGTTGCGGAAGAAAAAGAAAGTCGGCGCAAATTGGGGGTGCCCCACGGTGAGGGCCTGCCACCAGCCTGCGGCCGTGGGCGCGTAACCGGCGTCGCCGAGCCACGACGCGGTGTTGGTCGCGAGGTAAAACAGCAGCGAACCTCCGAGCGCGCCGCTAAAAAAATTAAGCCAGCTGCGCCGCGTCGAGACGATCCGACCCAACCCCACCGCGGAGGCAAAGCACAGCGTGCGCACGACCGAGCCGCCGGCGGTCCAATGATAATGGTACTGCGTCGCGTAGTAGTAATCGATGTAGAGATCGGTCAACATCAGGGCCGCGAAGGGAGCGAGCCAGAGCCAGCGATTACGGAAATAAATACCGCTGCAAAAGGCCAAGGCCATGAGCGGCGAAAAATTGCTCAGCTCCGGCACGTGCAACGCCAGAATGCGCCAGGCGGCGGCTAAAATTAGAACGACGAGGGCGATGGGCATGGGCCGGTTATTGGGCAGAATACAGGGGATGGACAGAATTTTTTCCGGTTGGCCAGCGGGGAATCGCGGGTTGGGCAGACGATTCAATCCCCCGCGTTGAACCCCGACCGCGCTTCGCGCCGGCGGCGTCGAACCGGCGCGTGAATGATTAAGCACCCGACCCAGAAATCACTGCTCAGCGGCGCGCGCGAGGAGCCACAACAGATCGGCGAGACGATTCGTAAACTGGCGCAATTCCGTCCGCACGGACCGGCCGTGCGCGGGCAGGGCGCAGAGTCTCCGTTCCGCGCGTCGCGCGACCACGCGGGCGTTATCGAACGCCGCGCTCAAGGGGTTCGCGCCGGGTGTGGCCCAGCCGTCGAACTTCAAGCCGCGGCCCTCGAGGGCCGCGACCGCTGCGTCGAGATGTTGCACGTCATCGCTCGTGAGCCGGGAGAACTTCGACCCGGCGTAACGGGGTAAATCGGACTCGGCGCACGCCACCTCCCCCATGAGCGCGATCAAGTTTTTTTGGACCGCGTGAATCAGCGCTCGCGAGGATTCTTCTGTGAGCAGCGGACGCGTGGCACCGAGGGCGACGTTGAGTTCGTCAAACGCGCCCACGGCTTCTATCTGCGGATGATCTTTCGGCACGCGCTGGCCGTAAAGGAGGCCCGTCGTGCCGTCGTCACCCGTGCGAGTGGCAATGCTCATAATGCAAAACTTCGACTCACTTTATGTAGGCAAGCGCGTTGACTCACGATGGGTGGCACAGGCCGCGAATCCGCGCTTGGCGTCACGGTGTAATTTTCCGCGCGGCCATCTGCGCGCGCAAACACAGCTCCGCCGCCTTGAAAGCATGGGCCTGCGTCATCGCGGTCTCCGTGCGGTTGAGGCAATCGAGGATCAACTGCCCAAAGAACCGGAATCCGACCTGGCCGGTAACATTGAGGTGCTGCTCGCCCTTTTCGTCGACGATGTAGACGTGGTCGCCGGTTTTTTCGCGGGCGACGTCCACGTATTTACGCAGCTCGATGTAGCCTTTCGTCCCGAGGATCACAGTGCGACCATCGCCCCATGTGCTCAGGCCGGCGGGGTTGAACCAGTCGACGCGAATGTAATTCGAGGTGCCGTTGTTGCCGAGGAGCGAGGCTTCACCGAAATCCTCGAACTCGGGGGTGTCAGCATTGGCGAAATTGCCGACCGCGGCCTGGGTAACGGTGGCGTCCGTCGCGCCGGCGTAAGTCAGAAATTGTTCAAACTGGTGGCTGCCGATATCGCAGAGGATGCCGCCATATTTTTCCTTTTCGAAAAACCAGGCCGGCCGTGCGGGCTTGCCCAGGCGATGCGGCCCGAGCCCAAGGACCTGAATGACGCGGCCGATGGCGCCACCGGCCACGAGATCCGTGGCGAACATCGCTGACTCCACGTGGAGACGCTCGCTGTAATAGACCGCATATTTGCGGCCGGTGCGGGCCACGACGGCCTTCGCGCGATCGAGTTGGTCGAGCGTGGTGAAGGGCGTTTTGTCGGTGAAATAGTCTTTGCCTGCTTCCATGACGCGACAGCCCAGACCGCCGCGTTCGTTCGGCACGGCCGCGCCCGCGACTAATTTCACGGCGGGGTCGGCGAGGATCTCATCGAAGCTGCGGGCGACCTTCACGCCGGGATATTTTGCGAGGAAAGCGTCTACTTTCTTCGCATCGGAATCGTAGACCCATTTCAACTCGCCGCCGGCTTCGAGCAGGCCGTTGCACTGGCCATAGATGTGGCCGTGCTCGAGATGGGCGGCGGCGAAAATGAATTCGCCGGGCTTCACCACGGGACTGGGTTTGCCCTGGGGGGCGTAATTCTGGCCGTCAGATTTTTGGCTCATGAAAATTTCGAGAGGTGAGCGTGATATTATTTTTTCGCCGCGCGCGTCGCCTTGGCGAGGGTCTTCACCGCGTCGTCGATTTCGGCCAGCGTCTTTTTGGTCATGTGGTCGATGAAGAGCACGCCGTTGAGATGATCCGCCTCGTGCTGAACGCAGCGAGCGAGGAGGCCGTTGCACTTCAAGGTGTGGGTCGCGCCGAACTCATCCTGGTATTTCACCGCAATCGCCTCGGGGCGTTGCACGTCGCCGCGAATTTTAGGAAAGGACAGGCAGCCTTCCTCGAAAATATCCTCGGGCGCGTCTTTAGCCACCGTGATGACCGGATTGGCAATGGTCATTGGCATGAATAATTCGAGCGGGAGTCGGACCCCGTCGAGTTCCCACGCGAACTCCGCTTCCACTTCACTCAGGTCGACGACGCAGAGCTGGAGCGCACGTCCGATCTGCTGCGCCGCCAGGCCGATACCCGCGGCCTCGTGCATCGTCGCGATCATTTCCTTGGCGAGCGCGCGCAGGCTGACGTCGAATTTACTTACCTTTTCGCCCTTTTTTCGGAGGACGGATTCGTTGTAGTGCACAATTCGCAAGGGCATAGGGCGGTGTGAAAGTGAGCGTTAGTTTTCCCTGCGCCGCTCGCAAATCATTCCTTCGTTTAATCGATGAAAGCCGCCGGCCAACAACGAGCATCGGATGCGGCCGCTGTGATCCTGGTCTTGGGCGCGCCGGCGGTGGCGGGGATGAGAGCGAGCGGGGCGAGCCGGAAACGGCGCAGGCGGAGGCGTCAGCGCGGTGGCGACTCCGGGTGCGTGGGCTTCACCAAATAGACGGGACGTTGTTTCACTTCGTCGTAGATGCGGCCGAGATATTCCCCGAGCACGCCGATGCCGATCAACTGCACGCCGCCAAGAAACGTGACGACTGTGATCAGGGTCGTGAAACCAACCTGCGCGATCTCGATGCCGAGCAAACGGCGCACGACGAAAAACAACGCGAGCGCAAAGCCGAGTCCGCTGATGACAAATCCGGCGTAGGTCAGGACGCGCAGCGGCAGGTAGGAAAAGCTAAAAAGTCCGTCGAGCGCGTAGCGCATGAGCCGCCCGAAACTTTGTTGCGGCTGGCCGGCCGCGCGTTCCTGGCGGTCGTAAAGCACGTCGGTGCTCGGGAATCCCACCCACGCCCGCAGGCCGGGGAAAAAACGATGGCGCTCGGGCATCTGTTGAAACGCGGCGAGCGCATGGCGTCCGATGAGACCGAAGGTGCCGGTGTTCGGCTCGATCGGATAATCGATGAGCTGGCCGAAGACCGCGTGAAACAGATCGAAGCCCGCCCGCCGCAGTCCGCGCTCGGCGCGCGAGCGTCGGGTGGCGCGGACGACTTCGGCCCCGCCTCGCCAGGCCGCGACGAGTTGGGGAATGAGTTCCGGCGGGTCCTGCAGATCGGAGTCCATGGTGACCACCGCATCGGCTGCGATGGCATGCGCGCGGGCCAACCCGGCAGCGAGGGCGCTTTGAAAACCAAAGTTGCGCGACAGTTCGACGAGTTCGAAACGGGCATCGCCGGCGGTCTGCGCGCGCGCGAGGTCGGCGGAACGATCGCGGCTGCCGTCATCGACGAGGAGCGCGCGCCACGTGCAATCGGGCTGGGCGGCGAAGATGGCCGTGAGCCGCGTCAGTAACGCAGGCAGCACCGCTTCCTCGTTGAAAACCGGGATCACGATGGCGACGAGCGGCGGGACGGGCATGTCGGGCTGGAGGAAGGACACATCACGGTGTGGGCGCGAACGATTGCGAACATGCGAATCGTCGCGGGCAGCGCGAGCATTAGTGCATCGGGCACCGATCTAAAATCTGCGGCGAACAAGAGACGATGCGGCAGTTTGCCCGCGAGATTCGTGAGCGTACCGTGGTTGAAATCCGGCGGTTAGCCCGGCGCCGAATGATCCAACCACCGAGCCTGCGCGACCAGGACAGGATCAGGTGTCGGCGGCCTGGTTTAAAAAATCTACCCCTGAATCAAGCCAAGCCACGGGCCGCAGAGCTTACGGAGCACGACCGCATGTTGGGCGCCGTCTGCTCGGGGGCAAAAAATCGGGACGGAAAGCGCGGAATATCCGGGCTCGGACGTGCGACGGAGCGCGAGGCGCGCGGGCTGGGTCAACTGAACAGATTATATTTCACGATCGCCCAGATCGCGCGAAAGCCGTCGCGCCAGCCGATTTTTTTCCCCTCGGCGTAGGTACGGCCATAGTAGCCGATGCCGACTTCATAGATCACGCAATTCAGCTTGGCGACTTTCGCCGTGATCTCGGGCTCGAAGCCAAAGCGATTTTCCTCGATGACGATTTTCTGCACGATCTCGCGGCGGAAAACTTTGTAGCACGTTTCCATGTCCGTGAGATTCAGGTTGGTGAACATGTTCGAGAGCAGCGTCAGGAACTTGTTGCCGACCATGTGCCAGAAATAAACGACGCGGTGGGCATCGGCGCCCATGAAGCGCGAACCGAAGACGACATCGGCCTGACCCTCGACGATCGGTTTGATGAGCTTCGGGTATTCGTTCGGATCGTATTCGAGATCGGCATCCTGGATGATCACGATGTCGCCGGTCGCGGCCGCGAACCCGGTGCGGAGGGCGGCGCCTTTGCCTTGGTTCACCTCGTGGTAGAGGATTTTTGAGACGAGCGGGGCGATTTGGGTGCGGAGCAGATCGCGGGTGCCGTCGCGCGAACAGTCGTCGACGATGATGATTTCCTTGTCCGCCACGGGCGCCGCGCGAACGCGATCGACGATCAGGCGGATGGTCTTGGCCTCGTTGTAGCAGGGAATGACGACGGTGAGCTTCATGCGCGCGGTACGGGTCACGCTACGGCTCCGGCGAGGCGTGGGAAGCGGAATTTCTGCCGACTTACCAAAATACTGTGGGCTCCGCCATTCGTGATCGTGCGACGCTCCATTGCGCCGGGCCGTTGCGACAATCTATTCGAGCGACCGTGCGCTTCACGCTTTCCGGCCGCCGAACTTAAGGCTTCGCGCTACTTCGGACTCGCGGCGGGCTTTTTGAGCGCTTCGGACGCGAGGCGGTACCAGCGCTTTTCCGTGCGACGCCAAGCGGGACCGGCTTTCCGAAAACGGGTGCGAATTTCCTGCAAGAGTTCGACCGCCTCGGATTCTCGTGCCGTGGCCCGCAAGGTCAGCGCGATGAAGTACCGTGGTTCTTCGCTCACGGAGCGATCGGCGGCTTGGCGCAATTCCGCCTCCGCTTCGACATGGCGTCCTGCGCCCAACAAGGCCCGGCCCTTCAGCAGGGTAACCGTCAGCGCGAGCATGCGATCGGCGCGGGTGTCGATTTTGCCGAGCAGGGCGAGGGCTTCGTCCCAGCGGGTAAGTTCGATCGCATAACGAGCAACCGTCGCGAGCGTGTGGGGATCGTCTTTAAAAACGCCCGACAATGCCTCGACCGCCACGGCGTGAGCCGCGGTGGGTTCGCCGGCCTCGAGGAGTTCGTGGGCGAGGGCGAGCCGGGTTTTCACGCTGGGGGTTTCCTCGAGTGCGGCGCGGGCGGCGCGAATACGCCAGGACCGGGGCTTGAGGCGGGCGAAGAGGCCGCTGGCGCCGGTGGTGCGTTGATCGGGCAGAAGTTCGACGAAAAAATAAACGATGCCGCCGATCAGCGGCGCGCTGAAAAGCACCCAGAACCACCAGTAAGGCCGGCCGGTTTTGAACACGTGGACCATGAGCGCGAGCTGCCCGAGCCACGCGAGCTTGGTCAGGATGGCGAAGGGCATCCAGTCGTTGGAGAGAAAATTCAGCAGCGCAGGCATGTTCGGAGAGACGGGATAGGCGGCGGATGGTGATGCGCAGGCCCGGAAGGGCTCGCAAATAAAATTGCTCCGGGCCGCGGGCCGCGGGCACGCTGCCGGGCATGTCTTCCGAGGTCGTTCCGATGAAACGCAAGGTGACTTGGCTGCAACTCGCCACGGCGCTCGCGGTGTTGCTCGTGATCGCGGCGGTGCTCTTGCGCGACGCGAATCCGCGCGAGCTGATGCAGCGCGGTCGGCAGATCGTCGATCGGGGGATGGGGACGATTCGCGCGGCCGGTCCGTGGGCGTTTTTCACCGCGAATGCCATTTTGCCGGCGGCGGGCGTCCCGATGCTTACGTTCGCTTTACCGGCCGGTCCGGCGTTTGGAGAAAAACTCGGCATGGGCACGGTCATCGCGCTCTCGGAACTCGCGTTGATCGCGAATATGGCGCTCGCCTACGGACTGGCGCGCCGCGGCCTGCGCCCGGTGTTGGAGAAACTGTTGATTCGTTTCGGCTACAAACTACCGGAGGTTGATCCGGACAACGTCACGGATCTGATGCTGCTGCTCCGGTTGACGCCGGGCGTGCCCTTCTGCGTGCAAAATTATATGCTCGGTCTCGCCGAGATGCCGTTCGGCCGGTACATGGCGATTTCGATCATCATCGCGTGTCCGCAAAACGCGGCGTTCGTGTACTTCGGTGAGGCTTTGAGCAACGGCAAGGGGATGAAAGTGCTGTTCGCCGGTCTGTTGATCGCGGCGCTCGCGGTTGCGACTCGGGTCGTGCGGAAATATTACGCCAAGCAACGTCTCGTGGCATGAGACCCGACTCGGAAACGCTTTTCGGCGCGCAGGGCGAAACCCAGGTTGAGTCGGTGGGTGAATTCACGCGTCGCGTGAAAACGCTGCTCGAAAGCAGCATCGGGCTGGCGTGGGTGCGGGGCGAAGTTTCGAACGTGCGGGCGCAGGGCAGCGGCCACGTTTATTTTTCGCTGAAGGATGCCGCGGCCCAGGTGAGCGCGGTGTTGTTTCGCGGCGATGCGCTGCGGCAAACGGTAAAGTTACGCGACGGCCTGCAGGTGGTGGTGCTCGGCGAGGTGAGCGTCTACGAAGCGCGCGGACAATATCAGTTGATCGTGCGCGCGATCGTCGAGGACGGCGTGGGGAAATTGCAGCGCGAGTTCGAGGCGCTGAAAGCGCGGCTGACGGCGGAAGGACTGTTCGCGCCGGAAAAAAAGCGGCGGCTACCTGCGATGCCGGCAACGGTGGGATTTGTCACGTCGGCAACGGGCGCGGCCGTGCAGGATTTCGTGCGCATTTTCGTGCGGCGCGGTTGGCGCGGGCGGGTCGTGGTATTACCGGTGAAAGTTCAGGGCGACGGCGCGGCGGCGGAAATGGCGGCGATGCTTGGGCTGGCGCAGGAGTTGGGAATTTTCGATCTCATCGTAATCGGTCGCGGCGGTGGCAGCACGGAGGATTTGTGGGCGTTCAACGAGGAGGTGCTGGTGCGCGCGGTGGCGGCGTGCCGGGTGCCGGTGATATCGGCGGTGGGCCACGAGATCGATTTTACGCTCTGCGATTTTGCGGCGGACGTGCGCGCGGAAACGCCGAGTGCGGCCGCGGAGTTGATCTCGAGCACCTTTGTGGCATGCGCGGAACGGGCGCAGCAGGCGGGCGCGGCTATGGCGACGGCCCTCGAGCGGGCGGCCGCCGAAGCACGGGAACGCCTGGATCATGCGCGGTCGCGGTTGCGCCTACTTTCGCCGTCGGCGCAGATCGAACAAGGATTCTTGCGCTTGGACGATCTGTCGAACCGGCTGGCGGCGGCGCTGCGTGGGACAACGCAGTCGCGGCGGCAGGCGTTGAACGAAGCCCGCGCGGGTTTGGCGCGGGTGTCGCCCGAAGGACGGGTACAATTGGAGTCGCACCGGTTGCTGGCGCTATGGAAACGGTTGCAAGCGGCGAGCCCGGCGTCGGTGTTGAATCGCGGGTTTGCGATCATACGTGATGAAGCGGGGCGGCCCGTGTTGCGGCGCGCGGCGGTGAGTTCCGGGCAGAAGTTGACCGCGGAGTTTGCCGACGGCACGGTGCCGGTCAGGTCGGAATAAACCTGATTCGGCCGCCTTGCACTTTCCCCATGAACCCACGGGTGCTAATTTTTGTCGGCGCCGCCGCGATCGTCGCGGGTTTCGCCTTTGCTGAAATGAAAACCAAGACTCCTGAAATTTCCGCGGTTCCTGCCGTTAAAGATGCGTTGGTTTGCCTGCCCGGCGAGATCTCCGCGTGCGGGCTGCCGTCGAATGTCGTGATCGACCTGAGCAAAACGAAGGTCCAGCGCAGCGACGCCGAGTGGAAAGCGCGACTCACTCCGATCCAGTTTCGCGTGGCGCGCCAGCAAGGGACCGAGCCGCCGTTTCAGAACGAGTATTATAACAACCACGCGGACGGCGTTTACTTCTCCGTCTGCAGCGACACGCCGCTGTTCGATAGCCGGGATAAATTTGAGTCGGGCACCGGCTGGCCGAGTTTCTCGAAGCCGATTGAGCAAGCTTTTGTGGGGGAGACCGTCGACACAAGTTTCGGCATGCGTCGCGTCGAGGTGCACTCGAATGTCGACGGCGCGCATCTGGGGCACGTGTTTGTGGACGGCCCGGAGCCGACCGGATTACGCTACTGCATCAACAGCGCGTCGCTGCGTTTCGTGTCGCGGAAGGCGTACGAGACCTGGGTGGCGAAGAATGCAGCGGGCGGAGCGAAGTAGGGCCTGGTCATGGCGCGTCGCCTTCGACGGCTCGCCATGTCGGGGCAATCAGACCTTCGGAAACTTTACCCACCTTGCACCCAGCTTGGATGATTTCACGACGGTCGCGATGAAGGCCATGCCTTCCACGCCGTCCGCGATCGTGGGAAAATCGAGATCTTTCGGCAGCGGTTCGCCCGCGACCTCAGCGGCGATGGCGCGGAAGGCTTCCTGATACACGTTGCCGAAGGCTTCGAGATAACCCTCGGGATGTCCCGCCGGGATCCGGGTGAAGCGCTGGGCCGTGGCGCCGTTGTAGCCGTTGCCGCGCCGCCAGATTTGACGCGGCTGGTCGGGGAATTTCACGACGAGCTCGTTCGGGTGTTCCTGGTGCCACTCGATCGCGGCCTTTTCGCCGTAGACGCGCAGGTTCAGGTTATTTTCGTCGCCGACGCAAATCTGCGAGGCATGCAGCACCCCTTTTGCGCCGCCCTTGAAGCGGAGCAGGACATTGCCGTCGTCGTCCAGGCGTCGGCCCTTCACGAATGTGGTGAGGTCGGCGCACAGGGAATCGATCGCAAGTCCGGTGACGTAACGCGCAAGATTTTCCGCGTGCGTGCCGATATCGCCCATGCAGCCGGCGGCGCCGCTGCGCTTCGGATCGGTGCGCCAGCTCGCCTGTTTCTGGCCGGAATTTTCCAAATGGGTCGAAAGCCAGCCTTGGGGATATTCGACGACGACTTTACGTAGTTCGCCCAGCACGCCGGTGCGCACGAGATCGCGCGCCTGCTTCACCATCGCGTTACCCGTGTAATTGTGGGTCAGCACGAAAACTTTGCCGGTCTTCCGCACGATCTTTTCGAGGGCGCGGGCTTCGGTCAGATTGAACGTCACCGGCTTGTCGCAGATGACATTGAAACCCGATTCCAAAAAACATTTCGCGGGTCCGAAGTGCTGATGGTTGGGCGTCACGATCACGACAAAATCGAGACGTTGATCCTCTGGTCGTTTCGCTTCGGCTCGCGCCATCTCGGCGTAGGTGCCGTAGACGCGGGATGGCTCGAGGAAAAGATCGGCGCCGGACGCCCGCGAGCGATCGGGATCGGAGGAAAAAGCGCCGGCAACCAGCTGGGCTTTTCCGTCCATTTGCGCGGCGATGCGATGCACCGCGCCGATAAAGGCGCCGCGACCGCCGCCGATCATGCCAAAGCGAAGTTTGCGATTCATGGTAAAAAAGGGGCAAGGAGTGAGTAGCGAGTAGTGAGTAGAAGATGATTCGGAGTCCGAAGGGTCGCTACCCGTAACGAAGGGTTAATGCGGTTTAAGTTTTTCCGTGGCCGTTTTTTGGAGGGTAGCGGCGGGCGTCTTGGCCGGCGGGGTTTGGCGTACGCGTTTCGGCAGGCACGGACGCCTGCCGAAACGTCGTGAGCGGCGATTCTTTTGGTTAAACCGCTCTAGCCTTTTTTGTCGAACTGCGCGTCGAAGACGATCGCGCTCGAGGGGAAATCGAGTTTCCGGAGAAAGGCGGCGGCCTCGGCGGCACCGTGAATGCGATCCATGCGGCTGTCTTCCCATTCGACGGAAAGCGGACCGCGATAGCCGACATCGTTGAGCGCAACGATGATCTCCTCGAAATTGATGTCGCCGTGACCGAGCGAGCGGAAATCCCAGGCGCGTCGGGCATCGCCGAAGCTCACATGGCCGCCGAAGGTGCCGACCGTGCCGTCGCCGTGACCCCACCACACGTCCTTCATGTGGGCGTGATGGATGCGATTGCCGAAGGTGCGGATGAACTTCACGTAGTCGACGCCTTGGTAACCGAGGTGCGAGGGGTCGTAGTTGAAACCGAAGCGCTTGTGATCCTTGACGGCGGCGAGGGCGCGTTGCGCGCTGGCGATGTCGAACGCGATCTCGGTGGGGTGAACCTCGAGGGCGAAGTTCACGTTGACCTTGTCGAAGGCGTCGAGGATCGGACCGAAGCGCTTGGCGAAATCGGCATAGCCGGCGTCCCAGTAGGCCTGCGACGTCGGCGGGAAAGCGTAGATCGAGTGCCAGATGCTGGAGCCGGTGAAGCCGTTTACCACGGCGGGAAAGTCGTCGCCGTTTTTACGCCCCGGCTTGGCGTCGAAGAAAGCGCGGGCGCCGCGGGCGGCGGTGATGAGTTTGCGGGCGGCACGCTTGCGGACGCCCTCGGGATCGCCGTCGCCCCAGACGTCGGCGGGCAGGATCGCCTGGTGACGTTCGTCGATGCGGTCGCACACGGCCTGTCCGACGAGGTGACTGGAAATCGCGTAGCAGGTGAGACCGTGGGCTTTCAGCAGCGCCCATTTGTCATGGACGTATTTTTTGGAATTCGCGGCTTGGTCGACGTCGAAATGGTCGCCCCAGCAGGCGAGCTCCACGCCGTCGTAGCCCATTTTCTTGACGAGGGGTGCGAGCGTTTCGAGGGGGAGATCGGCCCACTGGCCGGTGAAGAGGGTGACAGGGCGGGGCATGGGCGGGAGGGTGGGGTTGGCGGACGTGGACGTAACGATGGATTCACGCGCATGTCGGCGGGGCGGCAAGCGGATTGTGGCGTCGTGTCGAGGGAGCGACTAAGGCGTAGTCCCGGTGGGAGCGCGGCCGCGTGGCGGCGCCGTAGTTTGCGACGAAAGAGTCGAGGTTGTTCGAGGTGGTGATGCGCCCGCTGTTGGTCGGGATGTTCGTGCGGCTGATCAGGGTGAAGGTTATCCCGCTGGTCGCAGACGTTTTGAACTGGCAGCTCGCCGTTGAACGATCCGCCGCGCGGGTCGTTGACGAGGAGGAAATCGTGGGGAGTGCCCGGAGCCGTTCCGCTCTCGCTCCGGATTAGGCTGGACCAGTTGATCCGCGGACGACGAGTTGCGGTGCGATCGTGCGGACCTGAGCCCGGCGCCGATGGGCAGGGTTCATTTGTGCGAACAAACTTTCGGCGGCGGCCTCGGCGGTCGCGTCGATCTGCTGATCCACGCTGGTCAGGGCCGGCGTGGACATGATGCAGATGTCTTGGTTGTTGAAGCCCGTGACGGACACATCCTGCGGCACCCCGAGGCCGGCATCCTGAAAGCCGTGAATCGCGCCGATCGCGATCTCGTCGTTTAGCGCCAGGAAGGCCGTGGGATATTTTTTCTCCGCGACAAAACTCCGTGCGAGGGCCCGGCCGTAGTCAAAGTCGCGGGCGCGCACATGAAGATGATCGAGCGAGTGGGTCGACCGGTCGAAATCAAGCCGGTGGGCCCGGAGCGTATCGCGCACGCCCTCGACGCGATCCTGCACGGTGCGGAGCGAACTGCTCATTCCGAGCAGGCCAAACTGCGTGTGGCCCAGCGCGAGCAGATGTTCGACCACGGCGGCCATTCCGGCGGCGCGGTCGAGCGTGACGGTGTTGGCGCCGCCAATATTAGGCTGGTCGATCACGAGGTGCGGCAGGTTGTGGGCGGTCAGTTCCTGGATGCGTTGCGTGATCTCCTCCTCGATGAAATGGCCGATAAAAACGATGGCCTCGACCCGCATCGAAAGAAAATGTCGGACGACGCGGCGGCTGTGACCCGGATCGAGCACCTCGATCAGCGAAGCATAGTGGCGGGCGCGCAAGAGGCGCTGCAGGGCCGCCAGTTTTTTCACCGCAGGCGGTGTGAGTAAATCCTCCATGCAGATGCCGATCGTGGCGGTGCGCTTGCCCTTGAGGTGTAGCGCGTAGGCATTGGGCGTGAACCCCGTCGCTTCCATCGCCGCGTGGACTTGCGCGATGGTTTTGGCCTTGAGCCCGGGCTGGCCGTTGAGCACGCGCGACACCGTCGTGCGGGCAAGCCCGACGTACCGGGCGAACTCCGCCGCGGATCGAATTGGAGCAATGGGCTTGAGCGGGGGAGTCTTACTCACAAAGAGAAGAGAAAAATCAGCTGCGACGATGGCCCGATGGACCGAAAGCTGTCAATGGGCGCTGGCCTCGCGGCCCCGGCCCACGGGTTTGGGGCGAGTGAAAAGCAATGCGTTGCACGCGGTGTCCGCGTTTTTCTGGATTGCGAGGCTCGCTCGTCGCAGGAGCGTGGAACGATGAGCCATCCGCATCCGACCTTTCGCGAGGCTTTCCGGTTTTGGCTGAAGCTGGGATGCACCAGTTTCGGCGGGCCGGCGGGACAGATCGCGGTGATGCATCGCGAACTGGTGGAGAAGCGGCGGTGGGTGGAGGAGGCGAGGTTTTTGCACGCGCTGAATTTCTGCATGCTGCTCCCGGGGCCTGAGGCGACGCAGCTCGCGACGTATTGCGGCTGGCTCTTGCATGGCGTGCGCGGCGGGTTGGTCGCGGGCGTGTTATTCGTACTGCCGGGGGCCATCGCGCTGTGGGCGTTGAGCTGGATTTATGTGAGCTACGGAACGGTGCCCGCGGTGGAAGCGATTTTTCACGGACTAAAAGCGGCCGTGCTGGCGATCGTGTTTGCCGCGGTACTAAGCGTCGGTCGCAAGGCACGGCAGAACGCCGTGGGGTGGAGTCTCGCGGCGGCGGCTTTCGCGGCCCTGGCTTTTTGGCAGACGCCGTTTCCGGCGGTGGTGTTTGTGGCCCTCGCGGTTGGATTTTTCGGCGAAACGATCTGGCCGGCGGCGTTTGCGACGACGAGGAGGCAGGGAAGCGGCGAGGTGAAAGCGGGCGGGGCGCACGGTGCGTTCGGGTCAACGCACCCCACCTTCGGCAGGACGGCGCGGATTGCGGGGATCGGCGCGGCGTTGTGGTTTGCGCCCGTGCTGGTCGCGGGTTTGACGCAGGGTTGGGACGGTCTCTACGTCCAACTCGGTTGGTTTTTCAGCAAGGCGGCCGTCGTGACGTTTGGCGGCGCTTACGCGGTTTTGCCGTATGTCGGACAGCAGGCGGTCGAGAATTATCACTGGGTTGGCGCCACGCAGATGCTCGACGGCCTGGCGTTTGCGGAGACGACGCCGGGGCCGCTGATCATGGTGCTGCAATTCGTCGGGTTTCTCGCGGGCTGGCAGCAGCCGGGGACCTTGCCACCGCTCGGCGCCGCGACGTTCGGCGCGGCGATGACGACGTGGGTCACATTCGTGCCCACCTATCTTTTTGTCTTGGTGGGCGCGCCTTACGTGGAGCGCTTGCGTGATAACCCGCGGCTGAGCGCGGCGCTGGCCGCGGTCACCGCGGCGGTGGTCGGCGTGATCTTGAATCTCGCGGTATGGTTTGCGCGACACACGGTGTGGCCGTCGGGATTTGGCGGTGGCCCGGACTGGTTCGTGGCGGTAGCGAGCGTGGCGGCGTTTGCGGCGATGCAGTGGGGGAAAGTTGGCCTCGGCTGGATCGTACTCGCTGGCGGCTTGGCCGGCTGGGGCTGGAGTTTTGTTTGAAGGGAGTGCGGCCGCCCTCGTCTGCTCCGGCAAGAATGCGGCCGGGGGCGGCTGCGCTCCCCGTCTAACCTAGGAAAAATTTCTGGATGCGCTTCAGGCTCGCGACGAGGACATCGATTTCCTCCTCCGTGTTGTAAAAGTAGAAACTCGCGCGGGTCGTGCTCGTGAGGCCGAGTTTGCGCATCAAGGGTTGGTTGCAGTGGTGACCTCCACGGAGCGCGAGCCCATCTTCATCGGCAAACGTCACGATGTCGTGCGCGTGGATGTCAGCGAACGCGAAGCTCACCAACCCGGCCCGCGGCTGGCCGGCGCGGGGGCCGAGGATGCGAATACCGGGGAGCACCTGCAGTTTTTCCAGCGCGAGTTGGGCGAGCTCATGGTCGTGCGTGGCGATGGCGTCACGACCGACCGCGTCGAGATAATCGCACGCCGCGCCGAGGCCGATGGCGCCGGCGACGTTGGGCGTGCCCGCTTCGTGGCGTTCGGGCGTCGGCTTCCACGTGGCGCCGTCGTAGGTCACGCTGACGACCATGCCTCCCCCCGTTTCGTCGGGGGCGAGCTGGTCGAGGAGGGCGTGGCGGCCGTAGAGCACCCCGATGCCGGTGGGCCCGCACATTTTGTGGC
>CAIXKG010000071.1 GCA_903919985.1 uncultured Opitutia bacterium
CGGCGACGATGGATTGGTGGACGGATGGGGGGCATTCGCGGCGGCAGCGAGTGTGGCGGTCGCGAGTGTGGCGAGGAGAAGAAGGATTTTCATCGTTTAGGTTTCGTTCAAAACCGCCCCGTAATCCCCATGTTGAATCGGGAGCCGTAGCTGTCGCTGATGACGACGCGGCCCTCATCGACACCGGAGTAGATTTCCTGCCAGCGGTTGCCGATGTTGATGACATCGACAAAGACCGAAAACCGCGGACTGAAGTAGTATTTTAGATTGATGTCGGTCGTTTCGACCGGCCGGCTGCGTTGCGCTGCGTAGATGTTCACGTTGTAGGTGCGCAGCGTGGTGCCTTGATAATTCCACGCGACTCGCGTCTCGAGCTTCCGCCAGCGCCACGAGGCGCCGGCGTTCACCGTTTTCGGCACGAAGCCGACGAGCTCCACCACTCCGTCCGCATACGTTCCGGAGGTTCTCAGCCGCGTGTAGTTCGCGAAGACGCGCATGGCGTTGAATGGCTTCGGCAGAAAGACGAGCTGCTGGTTGTAGTTGAATTCGAGACCCTCAATCTTCGCCGAGCCCAGATTGTCGGTCGTGTTCAGCGAGAAACCCGCATAGTCGCCGTTGAAGCCGTTGCCGGGACCCGGCTCGATGATCTGCGAATTGCGGGAGATGAAATCTTTGATGTCCTTGCGGAATCCACCGATCGTGATGAGGCCCGCCGGTTCGACGTAGTATTCGAGCGCGACATCGTAGTTCTTCGCGTATTGCGGTTTCAGTCCTGGATTGGAGGACGTCACGGTGCCGAGCCCGGTCGAGGCGTTGTAGCTCACGGATGTCGTGGGATACAGGTCCGCCATGTTGGGCCGCGTGGAACCGGTCGAGAAACTGGCGCGAGCGAGGAATTTCGGTGTCAGCCGATATTTCAGATGCACGCTCGGAAAAAACTTCTGGTAACTCCCGGTGCGATCCGTCCGCGTGAGCGTCGGCTGGCGCGCATCGGTCAGGCTGCTCTCGGCGTCGATATCGGTCCGTTCATCACGCACGCCCCCGAGCACATCGAGCCGGCCCAACTGAGCCCGGCCCATCGCATAGGCGGCATAGACGTCTTCCCCGATTTCGCGGACAGTGGGCGAGCCGGAAACGGTCGTGCCCTGCGCCCGGAAGAGCTGCGGCTGTGACTTGAACAGCTCGAAGACCTTCGGGAAATCGATGCCGTCCATCTGCGGCCAGACACCGCCGCGATTGAAGACGGTGTAGACCGGATCGGCCGTGCGGAATTGCGCGAGATTGTCGTCGTTGAGTCCGCTCGCGGCATTGCGTCCCGCCACGCCGTCCGCCCCCACGAAATCCCAGCTCGGGCTATACGATCCGGAGCGGTGATACTGGTGGCGCCAGTTGGCGCCGGCGCGAAATTCCAGCGGCCACGGCGCCGACTTGAAGTTCTTCGTGTAGTCGAGCTTCACGTTGCCGAGGTCGTCCGTGACGTGATCTTCGGGCGCATAGCTGAAGACTGCGGTGTATTGCGAAAAATCGGAACCGAAGCCGACGGTCGGCCCGAATGTCTGGCGAAAATCCGGCCGCGATCGGTTTCTCGACGTATCGATGGAATAGCCAAACGGGGCGCCGCGATACGTGAGCGTGAACGCGCGCAGGTTGCCCGTCGCCTTGGACGGGTTGTGGGAGGCCTGGACCGCCAGCTTCTGATCGCCCGGAAAGAGGATCTGGCCGCCGATTTCCGCGGTGAAATTCCAAAACTGCCGGATGTTGTTCGTCACTTGGTGCGTGAAGGTCGGCTGGAGCATTTCGGTGAACGAATCCGTGAAACCCGGCGCGATGCCGGCCGTATTGTTCGTCGAGTCGCGCGGCACGGTGCCGGCCTCGACTTGCGCGCGGCTGACGCGGCCATAGTCGGCGACGCGATTGCCATTTGCGCCGGCAATGGCGAGCACGTCGCGCGGGCTGTTGAAATCGTAATAGTTGTAATTGAACTTCGCGTAGACGCTCGCGCGTTGGTTCACGCGATAATCGAGCTTCAGGCCGGCGCCGAGCCGCACTCGATTGTTCACGTTGGTAAGCGTGCGCGCCTGCGTGTTGCGGCCGTCGGGCTGGTTGCGTGTCATCTGCACGCGATCGCGCGGCGCCTCGGTCTCGGTGTGCGTAAGCGAGAGCGCCATCCCCAGATTCCGTTGCGCGCCGATGCGCGTGAGATACGAGAGGGCGGCGTTCGGCGTAAACGTGTGCAGATCGCGCCGGAAACTGTTGTAGTTGAAACCGGCACGATACGTGAGCACATCGCGCTCGAAATCGAGGGCGGACTTCGTCACGAGGTTGGCCGAGCCGCCAATCGAGTCGGCGGGCATGTCGGGCGTCGGCGCCTTGCTCAGTTCCACCTCCTTGATAAACTCCGCCGGAATCGTGTCGATCTGCGCCGAGCGATCGCCGGCGACATTGCCCACCGACGCCGAGGCGACGCGCACGCCGTCGACATTGATCGAGCTCAACTCGGCGGGCGTGCCGCGAATTTTGATGCCGAGCACCTCGCCGTTCTCGTAATCTGCGGAGACGCCCGGCAGCCGCACCATGAAATTGCCCACGTTGCCGTCGGCGACGTGACCGAACGCCTCCATCGAAACGACGTTCATCACGTTCAATGCGTTGCGCTGCTTCACGACGGAGGCCGCCTCCCCTTCGCGTGAACTTGAAACCGTAAACGTCTCCAGCATCTGCACGCCGGAGGTGAGCGCGATGTTGAGCTCGGCCGCCTGGCCGGCGGACACGGTCACCGTCTTTGTGGCCATTTCGAGGCCCGTGTAATAGACGCGAACCGAGTGCGCTCCAGCCGGCAGCGCGGAAAGGAGGAATGTGCCGTCGCGCGCAGTGAGCGTGATGGCCAGCTGACCGACGACGGAGACTTCGACGCCCTCAAGATAAGCGCCCGTGGCGGCACTAGAGACACGGCCGGTGATGGTGCCGTTATCGGCGGCAGCAAGGAACGATGTGGATAGCAACGCGAACAGCGTCAAAAGACCGACCTTCATTGGTTTCATTGGTTTCGTTGGGGAGGTTCATGGGCCGATGGTTGGACCGGTGCGGGAACACGGCGATCTCGGCTAACGACAGGTTCGAACAAGGGCGGGCGGGAAACTGGATCCTGAAGGCGTGAAAAGCGGAAAGCGTTAACGGTGCGCTGTGGATTCTGCGCGAGGCCGATCTCCGCGCGTGGCCGGCCAGCTTCGGAGGGCAAATGCTCAGGGACGGTGA
>CAIXKG010000072.1 GCA_903919985.1 uncultured Opitutia bacterium
GCCTATTTGATCGCGAGTGAGAAGGGCATCGCCGAGCCGCTGGTGGCGCCAGGGTTTTCCGATGGGAAGGCCAACCATTATCGCTCCGGCTTCATTGTGCCGGCTAACAGCAAGCTCAAGTCGATGGAGGATGTGAAAGCCCGCGCGCGTGAGATCACGCTCGCGTGGGCGGACCCGGCCTCGGCTTCCGGGCATCTGGTGCCGCGGGCTTATCTGGAGACCCTAGGTATTAATCCGGAAAAGGATTTCAAACAGACGCTGTTTTCCCTCAACCACACGGCTTCGATCATGACGGTCAAAGCGGGTAAAGTGGATCTCGCCGCCGTGACGACGACTTCCTTAAACGATATGATTAAGAAAAAGCGGATCGGGGCCGACGATGTGCGCCTGATTTGGGAGTCGGAACCGATCATGGCGTCGATCATCGCCATCCGCAAAGATCTGTCGCCCGAGTTTAAGGCGGAGATCCTCGCCGCCTATCTTGGATTTGCCAAGGCCGAGCCCGAAGCGTGGGCGCAAATTGCACCGCTCTACCTTACGCCCGGCGTCGAGTGGGTGGCAGCCAATGACCAAGATTTCGATTCACTGCGGCGTCTCGCCCGCAGCGTGAAGAATCTGCAGTTGTTGAATTGAGGATCGGGTATGTCGTCGCTTTCGCACCGAGGTCTGCGGCGATTCGGAGCGGGCCTAGGGCCGCTCGCGCTGGTGATGATGGCGCTCTTGAGCGGGTGCGGCGGGCCCGGCCCAACGCAGCCCAGCGAGTCGTCCGCCGAACTGAAGCTTCTGCGCATCGGCTTTGTGCCCAACGAAGAAGATTTAGAGCAGCGCGTGCGTTTCGACGCGCTGGCCGCACATATTTCGAAACGCTTGGGCGTGCCGGTTGAGTTGGTTCAGACCGGCACTTACAGCACCGCGATCGAGGCGATGCGGGCGGCCAAACTCGATGTCTGCTCGCTCGGGCCTTTCGCTTACCTCATCGCTCACGAGAAGACTGGGGCGCAAGCGATCGTCGCGCCCGGCACCCCGGTGGGTGAGATCAATACGTATCGTTCTATCCTCGTCGTGCCGGGTTCGAGTTCGATCCGGACGATCGAGGACGTGCGCACTCACGCCGCGAAGATGACGCTGGCGTGGGTGGATCCGGCTTCAGCCTCGGGTCACCTCGTGCCCCGCGCCTACCTGGAGTCGATCGGCATCGTTCCCGAGCGGGCGTTTAAGAATACGATTTTCACACTCAGCCACCTCGCTTCGGCGATGACGGTGAAGTCCGGCCAGGTCGACCTCGCCGTCATCACGCAAAACGGCTTGGCCAATCTCGTGCAGAAGGGCCGGTTGAAGAGCGACGACCTGCGCGTGATTTGGACCTCGGCGCCGATTGCCACGAGCGTGGTCGCGGTGCGCGGCGGCTTGGCGGCGTCGTATAAAGAGAAGATCCAAGCGGCGTATCTTAGTTTTCGCACGGAAGACCCGGTGAACTGGAGCAAGTTTCAACGCCTATTTGTGGACCCGGCGACGATCTGGGTCGCGGCGAAAGACAGCGACTACGACGAGCTCCGGGCGTTGGCGCGGAGCGTGAAGCACCTTGACCTGCTCAACTGATGAAACGGCTCGCGCTCACTTTGTTCGGCTGCGTCGCGTTGGGCGCGGTTCTGATGGGGACCGGTTGCAACCGTTCGGAGCGCACGGCCGATCCGGCGGCGCCCATCCGGTTCGCGTTCGTGCCGCAAATCGACAACGAGGAGGGCTACGTCGGCGCCTACCGGGCCCTGCAAGCCTACATGGCGCCGCGGTTGGGGCTCCCGGTGGAAGTCGTCCAGTTGGACAATGCCAACGCGGCCATCGAGGGGCTGCGGGCGGGTAAACTGGATGTCTGTAATTTTTCCCCGTGGCCTTTTCTCATCGCCGAAAAGAAAGCCGGCTTGGACGCGTTGCTGCTGACGATGGCGCCCGGGGGCGAGCCGATCAGTTACCACAGTGTGTTGGTGACGCACCCGGGCACGGGGCTGCGCACGCCGGAAGATATGGTGCGGCGGGCCCGGGAACTGACTTTCGCTTTTGAGGAACCCGTTTCGACCTCGGGCCACTTCGCACCGCGCACTTATCTGCATTCGCTGGGAGTTTCGCCGGAGAAAGATTTCAAGCGCGTGCTCTACGGCACGGATGGCGTCACCAATTTGCTGGCGACCCGGGCCGGCCGGCTGGATGTCGCGGCGTTGAGCGATACCTCGCTCCAGCGCGCCATTGCCCGCGGCCGCCTCCGCGCCGAGGAGGTCATCGTGCTGTGGAAGTCGCCGCCGATCTTGAGCACCGTGATCGCCGTGCGCGCCGGCCTGCCGGCGGCGTTGAAGGAGAAAATCGCCCGGCTTCTCACCGAGCTTCCCGCCGCGTCGCCGACCCATTGGGCCGAGGTGTTGAAGCAATATTCCAGCCCTAGCGCCGGCTATCTGCCGGCCCCACCGGCTGCGCTCGAGCCTTTCCGACGCGCCCTGCGCGACGTCCCGGGCCTGCAACTCTCCCCCTGATCCCAAACCCCGGCCGCCATGCTCAACGTCGAACAACTCACTAAAAAACTTCCGGACGGCCGCGCCTTGCTTGACGGCATCAGCTTCCGCGTGGCCCGCGGGGAGTTTGTCGGCGTGCTCGGAGCGAGCGGTGCTGGCAAATCACTCACGTTGCGGTGCATCCTCGGTCTCACGCAAGCCGACGCCGGCACGGCGACGCTTCAGGCCAACGACGGCCAGACCTTTGAACTCACGACCTGCAAGGGTCGTTGTCAGCGCGAGGCGCGCCGGCGCATGGGCGTCATTTTTCAGGGCTTCAACCTCGTGAAGCGCCTCCGCGTGATCGACAACGTGATGATCGGTCGGCTCGCGCAGATCCATCCGCTGCGGTCGTGGCTCTATGGTTTTACCGACGCCGAGGCCGCTGAAGCGCTGGAGGCGTTGCGCCGCGTGAAGATGGAGAAATACGCGGACCGCATTACCGGCAGTCTGAGCGGCGGGGAGATGCAGCGCGTGGCGATCGCCCGCGCGGTTTTCCAAAAGCCGTCCCTCTATCTGGCCGACGAGCCCATCGCCTCCCTCGATCCGAGCAACTCCCTCGCGATCATGAAACTGCTGCAACCGCTCGCGAAGGAAACGCCGGTCCTCGGGGTATTTCACCAACCAGAGATGACGGCGCGCTTCTGCACCCGGGTGATCGCGATCAAGCACGGGAAAATTGTGTACGATGGAAACCCGGTGCTGAGCCACGCGCAGTTGGAGGATATTTACGGCGACGAACTCATGCAGGTGTTGCGGCCCACGCCGGCGCTGCCGCCTGAGCCGGTGTCGTCCTCCAGACCTTTTGTCGGGCAAGTCGACGAAGCGGCCCCAGGTCTGCTCGCCAAACAAGCCACGTGAATTTCCCGACGACAGGTTCTCCTCGGTCTGCCGGCCCACTCCTCCCGCTCCGGCTGCGCAAGCCGCTGCTTGTCTTGCTCGTGCTGGGTGGGTTGGTGGTCGTCTCGGCGCGCCTCTGCAAAGTCGATCTAGCCGAATTCGTACCGGGGTTGGCGAAGGGCGTGGAAGTGCTGCGCTTTTTTTTCCCGCCCGACTGGAGTTCGTTGCAGGAGATGGTCGGACCGGCGCTCGTCACCGTGCTGCTCGCGGCGGTGGCAACGCCGTTGGGTGTGCTGCTCTCGTTCTTCTTCGGTTTGGCCGGCGCCCGCAATTTGTCGCCGGGGTGGTTGCGCTCCACGGCGCGCACGTTGATCGGCGTGGAGCGGGCTCTGCCGGAAATTATCGTGCTCCTGTTGTTGGTCGCGGCGTTAGGGGTGGGACCATTTCCGGGGGTGCTCGCCCTCGCGATCGGCAGTGTGGGGATGCTCGGAAAACTGTTTGCCGATGCGATCGAGGAACTCGATGCGAAGGTACTGGAATCGGTGGGCTCGGTGGGAGCGACCCACAGCCAAATCATCCGCTTTGCGGTCTTGCCGGAGGTGATGCCGGCGCTGCTGTCCCATTCCATTTTCCGCTTCGAGGTCAATCTCCGGGCCTCGGTCTTGCTCGGGGCGGTGGGTGCGGGCGGCATTGGCTTCGAACTCCAGAAGGCGATGGCGTTACTGGAGTATGAGCGGGCGATGATGGCGGTGCTGGTGACGCTGCTGCTGGTTTTTGGCGCGGAGCGAATTTCGGACTACCTTCGCCGCCGGGTGCTCGACGGAGGGAAGCTGGCATGAGTGCGACCGGCCTGTCCGTATCCGTATTGGCTTACGTGCCGCCCTCGGTGCTGTTTCGTCGACGCGCCGCGATTATTGCTGGGGTGGTCGCCTTCGTGACCGCAGCCGGGATCTATTTGAACTTTAAGCCGTGGATGCTCTTCACGGATTTTCACCATCTGATCCGGCTCGCTGACGAGATGATCCCGCCGAATGTGGCGCTCCTCTGGCGGAAGACTGCGCTCTATCAATCGGTGGCGGAGACGGTGGCGATGGCTTTCCTCGGTACGTTGGTTGGCGGCGTGGTGGCGTTCGGATTGGCGTTCGTGGCGGCGAAAAACACGACGCCCCATCCGTGGCTGCGCAGCCTGGCTCGGCTCGGCTTCGGGGTGGAGCGGGCGACGCCTAATTTTGTGGTGCTGCTCATTTTGTTTATCGCGTTCGGATTCGGTCCTTATGCGGCGATGATCGCGCTCGCGATCGGCAGTGTGGGCATGTTCGGAAAACTTTTTGCCGACGCGATCGAGCAGATTGACCCGGGCCCGTGCGAGGCGGTGGCGTCGGTCGGTGCGAATCCCCTCCAGGTGATTCGTTACGCGGTGATTCCCCAGGTGCTGCCTTCGGTGGTGGCCAATGGCTTTTATGCGTTCGACGTCAACATGCGGGCCGCCATCGCGCTCGGGGTGTATGGCGGCGGCGGGATCGGCTTCGAGCTGCAGCTCGCCATGAAAGTTCTCCGGTACCCCGACGTGTTGGCCCTCATCCTCCTCGTGATCGTGTTGATCACGGGCATGGAGCGCATCTCCGACCTGATCCGCCGCAGTCTGCTGCGTTCGGATATTCTGAAGTAGCTCACTTTTAAATCCTATGAATCAAACCATCCTCACCCATGCCCGGATCGTGCTGCCCACCGAAACCATCGAGGGCTCCCTGGTAATCGCGGGCGACCGCATCGCCGAAATCATCCCCGGCCGTCACTTCGCCGAAGGCCACGACCTTCACGGCCAGTGGCTGATTCCCGGCGTGATCGATATCCACACCGATTACCTCGAGAAAGAGATTAACCCGCGCCCGAAGACGAATTTCCCGTTGCCGATCGCTTTCCACATGATGGACCAGCGAGCGCTCGCCTGCGGACTCACGACCGTGCTCGGCGGCGTGCGGTTCTCCAATGACCGCAGCAAGGACTCGACCTTGTGGGGCGGCAACGGTCTCGCGCTGGCCGAAGGCTACGAGCAACTGCGCCGCACGGCGCTGGCCCGTCACTTCCTGCATGTGCGGTGGGACACGAATTTCGAGCCGGTTGATGACCTGCTCGCCGCGATGCAAAAGTACGAGTGCATCGGCAACATCGTTTACAACGAGAACATCCCCGGCGAACGGCAGTTTCAGGATCTCGCGGAGCTCGCCCGCAAACGCGCGGCTCGCGGCGACAAGACCCTCGCCGAGGCGCGCGCGGAGC
>CAIXKG010000073.1 GCA_903919985.1 uncultured Opitutia bacterium
CGGCGACGACTGCTTCATCGGCCATGGCGTGATGTTCACGAACGATCTATTCCAGTCGGGCGGCCCGTCGGGCCCGGACCGGACAAAATGGAAAAAGACGAACATCGGCCGACACGTTTCCATCGGCTCCAACGCGACGATCCTGCCGGTCAACATCTGTGATCGTGTCGTGATCGGCGCGGGCGCGATGGTGACGAAAGATATCACGCGCGCCGGCGTCTACGCCGGCAATCCCGCGCGGCTGCTGCGCGAGCTGTAGGCGCGCGCGGCTGGCGCGCCAGTTTTGGGTTTTGAGTTCTGGGTTTTGAGTTGGAGTGCCCTGCGAGCAGCCTGCCCGAATCCCGTTTCAAATATTCGCGATCGGGCCGGACCAACCCAAAACCAAAAACCCGAAACTCGAAACTGCTCCACGCGCGCACGCGCGTCGCATCTTTCACTTTCACTTTTGCGGGCGCCCTGAAATACTCGCCGCAATGTCGCTTCTCCCGCCCGTCCCGCCGCACCTGCCGGTCTCCTCCGCCGGGATGCGCGTGCCGTACAACGATCTTCACGCGCAATACCTCACGCTCCAGCCCGCCATCGACGCAGCCATCGCCCAAACGTTGCGCGATTCGGCCTTCATCCGCGGACCAGCCGTCGAGCATTTCGAAAAAGCCTTCGCGGCCACCGTCGGCACGAAGCACTGCGTTTCCTGCGCCAACGGCACCGACGCGCTCTACATCGCCTATCGCGCCCTCGGACTGCAGCCCGGCGATGAAGTCATCACCTCCGCCCACTCGTGGATCGCCTCCTCTGAAACCATCACTCAGGCCGGCGGCAGCGTCGTTTTTGCCGACACCGATGCGGCGACCTCGACGATCGATCCCGCCGACATCGCGCGTAAAATCACGCCCCGCACGCGCGGCCTCGTGCCGGTTCATCTTTACGGTCAGCCGGCCGACATGGATGCGATCATGGCGCTCGCCCGGAAGCACAATCTCTGGGTCGTCGAGGACTGCGCGCAGGCGCATCTCGCCCACTATCGCGGCCGGATGGTCGGAACGTTTGGCCAAGCCGCGACGTTTTCATTTTATCCCGGAAAAAATCTCGGCGCGATGGGCGACGCCGGCGCGCTCGTGACCAACGATGACGCGGTGGAAAATTTCGCCGCGATGTTCGCGCGTCACGGTGGCCGCAACAAAGGCACGCATGAGATCGAGGGCATCAACAGCCGCCTCGACGGACTCCAGGCCGCGATCCTCAACGTCAAACTGCCGCACCTGTCCGCATGGACGAAAGCCCGGCAAACGCTCGCGCGGGATTACGACCGACGGCTGGCCGGCGTGGGCGATCTGGTGTTGCCCGCCGTCGCCGAGGGTCGTGAACACGTCTATCACATCTACGCGGTGCGCACGCGCCAGCGCGACGCCCTTCGCGCTCATCTCGCGGCCCGCGGCATTCAGACGCAGCTCAACTATCCGACCGCGTTGCCCTTTGTGCCCGCGTATCGGCGTCTCGGGCACCAGCCCGCCGATTTCCCCGTAGCCCATGCGCATCAATCGCAGACCCTCTCGCTGCCGCTCTATCCGGAAATTGCCGCGGCCCAGGTCGATTATCTGATGGCGGAGATCAAAGCATTTTTCGGCTAGGAATCACGAACGGACGCCATGTCTTCTTTTAGTCTGATCCATGAAGTCTCTGAAAGCGGGGTGCCCTCACCCCGCACCCAGCCCAGAGGGGAAACAGCCCTTTCGGCAAATCCGCGTGTCACGTATTACGTTACCCGCGGCCCAGCACCCTGAAACTGACTTCGAACCATGTGCGGCATCGCGGGACTGCTTAATTTCAACTCTGCACCGGTGCAGCGCGACGAGCTCGTGCGGTTCACCGATGCGCTCGCACACCGCGGGCCCGACGGTCGCGGCCTGCTTTTCGATGGCGCGCTCGGCCTTGGCCACCGGCGGCTCGCCTTGCTCGATCTCAGCCGCCGCGGACGTTGCCCCATGCCTTTCGAGGACTCCTTGCCGGTCCACGTTGGCGCGCGCGTCCGCGGCACGATGGCGGCGTGGAGCAACGCAGGCTGCGAGGACGCCACGCAAACGCCCTACCGCTACTGGCTCACCTACAACGGCGAAATCTACAACTTCATCGAACTGCGGCAGGAGCTCGCCGCGATGGGTCATCGTTTCCGCAGCGAGAGCGACACCGAGGTCGTGCTCGCCGCCTACGCGCAATGGGGCGAGGCCTGCCTCACCCGCTTCAATGGCATGTGGGCCTTCGCCCTCTGGGACCGCGTCAAACGCACGCTTTGGCTGGCCCGCGATCGCTTCGGCGTGAAACCACTCTACTACGCCCAGACCGCGACGCGTTTCGCCTTCGCTTCCGAGATGAAGGCGTTTCCCGCGCTGGACGGTTTCAACGCGACGCTGAACACCGACATCGTTCCGGCCTATTTGCAAAGCTCCTACGCCATCGAGGGCACGCGCACCGATACGCTTTTCGCGGGCGTACACCGCCTGCCGGCGGGACATTCCATGCGCGTGTCAGCGGAAGGCGCGGTCACCGTCAGCCGTTGGTGGGAAACCGCCGATCATTTCCCCGCGGTGCCGACGCGCTACGAGGACCAAGTGGAGCAATTCCGCGCACTGTTTCTCGACGCGACGCGCATGCGGCTCCGCAGCGACGTGCCGGTTGGAACGTGTTTAAGCGGCGGCGTCGATTCGAGCGCTGTGGCTTCGACGATGGCGCAGCTGCATCGCACGTCCGGCGCGGATCTGACGCGCACGCCGGGCGACTGGCGCCGCGCGTTCATCGCTGATTTTCCCGACACGGCGCTGAACGAACGCGCCTATGCCGACGAAGTCGTCGCGCACACCGGCGCCAAGGCGCACTATTGGCGGTTCGATCAGCAGGAGGCGTTACAACACATCCTAGATTCGGTCTGGAGCATGGAGGATGTCTACGGCGGTCTGGCCACGCCGGTGTGGTGCCTTTACCGCGAACTGCGACGCGCGAAAGTCGTCGTTTCCCTCGACGGCCACGGGGCCGACGAATTGCTGGGCGGTTACGCGTGGTACCTCGACTGGATGCAGACGCAGGCCAATGCGAATCTCTATCGCGATTTTCATTCGACCCTGCTGCCCGCGATCCTGCGGAACTTCGACCGGTGTTCCATGGCGCATGGCGTCGAAGTGCGCATGCCTTTCATGGACTGGCGGCTCGTGACCTTTGCGCACGCACTGCCGGCCTCCAGCAAATTTGGCGGAGGCTACACCAAGCGCATTTTGCGGGACGCGATGGCCGGCATCATGCCGGATCGCGTGCGGTTGCGACGCTTCAAGATCGGTTTCAACTCACCGATGATCGAATGGTACAACGGCGGACTCGCGCCGCTCATCACGAGCATCGTCAATCATCCGCTCTGGCTCGAGAGCCCGCATTGGGACGGCCCGGCGCTGCGCGATCGCGTGCTGGAAAAAACCAAGGCGAAGTCGTGGACCATGGCCGACTGGGGCGAATCGATCGAACTCTGGACGCGTTTCAACCTCGTGTTGTGGCAGCTGCTCTTCGTCGAGAAATCGACGGCCAGCCTCGGCCTCCCGGAGTTTGCCCGATGATTTGCCCACGGAACACACGGAATACACGGAACGATACCCAACTATTCCAAACCTCGATTGAGCGGCGTTGCCGAAACCAAGCACTCTGGCTTCAAGCGTTTTCATTTCCGTGTGCTCCGTGTGTTCCGTGGGCAATCCTTCTTACCTGAGTTTGTGCCGATGAAGTTTCTCCAGCTCTTCCCCCTCTACGGCGAGTACGTGCAGGATTTCTACGCCGCGCGTCCGGGCCTCGCGACGCAGCCCTACGCCGCGCAAAACGCGGCGCTCATCGAGGATGGATTCGGCCTCGTGCACATGTTCGCGCGGTACCTCGCGCCGCACGGCTTTGAAACGGAGATCGTCTTCACCGAGGCCGAGCCGGCGCAACGCCAGTGGCTCGCCGAAAACTCCCCGACGCGACTCGACCACAACGAAAACTGGCGCCACGAAATCGCCGCCCGCCAAGTCAACGCCGCCAAGCCCGACATTCTCTACATCACCGAGCCCGTGGGCTACGACCGGCGTTTTCTCGACCTGCTCACGCACCGGCCGCGGATGATTCTCGCTTGGAAAGCGGCCGCCATTCCGGCGGGCACGGACTGGCGCGGGATCGATCTTATTCTCTCAAATTTTTCGCCCACATTCAAATGGGCGCTCGAACGCGGCGCGGCTCGGGCCGAGTTTTTCACGCCAGGCTTTCCCGACCAGCTCAGGGAGGAAATGCCCGACGAGGGAAAAATTTGGGATTTGTCGTTTATCGGCAGCGTCAGCTCCGAGCACCGCACGCGCACCGATTATCTGAACTCGCTCGCGAAGGCGCAGCTTGTCCGTGAAAACGATTTTTCGCTCGGCTATTTTCTCCGCACCGCCGAGCCCGAGATCGTGCCGGTCGGCGTCGCGCTGCACAACCGCGGCGCGTTATGGGGTCAGGCCATGCATCGCGTGCTCAAGGGCAGCCGCATCGCGCTCAACATCGGGATCGACCTCGCCAAAGGCGAAACCGGCAACATGCGCATGATCGAGGCAACGGGCTTGGGCTCGTTTCTGCTCACGGAGTATCAGGACAACATCCGCAAATATTTTGAGCCCGGGGTCGAAATCGAAACATTTAGTTCACCGGGTGAACTGGAGGAAAAAGTCCGGTTTTATCTTCGCGACCCCGTGGCGCGAGAAGCGATCGCCCAACGCGGCCGCGCCCGGTGTCTGCGTGATTTCTCGATGAGCCAGAGCGTCGCGCGATTAGCCGAGCTGATCCGGCACCACCTCAAGTAAGCGGGAATTTTCTCGGATTAAGCGCCAAGGCGCAAAGGCGGCTTTGATCCCGAACCCAAATATTCGATTAGATTCAGACCCTAAAGACCTTTGCGATCGAACTTCGCATCTTTGCGTCTTCGCGCTTAATCCAAAATACTCCCCGGGCTTGACCTCCGGCGATTTTCTTCCGCCCCTCAGCGTTTCGCATGTCCACGCCGGCCGACGCCCAACTTTACGCACAGGAAACGGAGTTCGCGCTGCTCGCGGCCCTGATGCCGGTGCTCAAGGCCAAGACGTTCCTCGATATCGGCGCCGAGAAAGGCACGTTCGCGAAATTTCTCCTCGAACGCGGGTTCACCGGCGCGATGTTCGAGCCATTTCCCGGCCACCAGCCGGCCCTCGCCGCGCTAGCCGCCGATTCGGGGGCGAAATTTTTCCCGTGCGCCATCGATAAGATTGATCGGACCGCGCAGTTCCATATCGCCTGCGACGAGAACCACCAGACGGTCGATTACTATCACTCGCTGCTGAAGATCGAGCATGACGACCGCGTGCATCACGAAAAGGTCATCGACGTGCCGTGTCGTTCGCTCTCCAGCCTCGCCGCGGCCGGCGAAATCCCGACCAAGATTGGCATTCTTAAAACGGACACCGAGGGTAACGATCTGGCCGTGATGCAAGGCTTGGGACCGGTGCAGGCGGAGGTGTTGATCTGCGAATTTTTCACCGAAGGCC
>CAIXKG010000074.1 GCA_903919985.1 uncultured Opitutia bacterium
AGGGGTAGAAGTAGGCCCCGCTTCACTTCCGTCAATAGCTTTTTTCGAGGTACCGCTCGCCGACGCGCCAAAGCTCCATTTAAGCGTATTCCGGCCGTAGAATCCAACGCAGCGCGGTCCGGGCGGGCCTTGAACACCGGATTGGCGCCGTCCCCCGGTCGCTCTGCCCACGCAGCGCACCCCAGGCTGCACCGGACCGAGGAACGGATCGTCGAACGCGATAGGGGCATGATCGGAAAATCGCCGCGCGCACAGCCAAGCGCTGAATCCAACGCGCGCCGGCGGCGACTTCGGTCCGGCCGAATCAAGTCCTACGCGGTGAGCGGACAGCTCATGGGAGCGCGGGCCCTCGTCCGCCGATTTCTGCGCAGCGCTGGGGCCGGGGGCGGCCGTGCTCCCGGGGTGACGCTCACTTGTCGGTCACGTCCAGCTCGGGAAACTGCGCGAGTTTGCGGTGCAGCGTGCGGCGGCTGACACCCATGAGCTCCGCGGCCTTGGTCCGATTGCCGCGCGACTTCAACAACGCCTCGCGCAACAGGCGCTTCTCGGTTTCCTCGACGGAAAATGGATTGGCGGCGGGCTGGGCCGAGGCGATTCCGCTCGGTGGCGCGGCGGCTCCGGGCACCGCCGAGGCGCCGCGAAATTTGGGTTCGAGATCGTACTCCGTGAGCTTTCCGCCGCGACGGAGAACGACGGCGTTCTCGCAAAAATTCCGCAGTTCCCGGATGTTACCCGGCCACGGATAAGAGCGCAGGGTGGCGATCGCGCCGGGCTCCAGCGTGAGCGGAGGATGGCCGTTTTCCTCGGAGAAAAATTTCAGATAATGCGCGAGCAGCGGAGGGATATCGTCGGGCCGGGCGCGCAGCGGGGGCAGCTCGATGCGCACGACATTCAGTCGGAAAAAGAGATCTTCGCGAAATTTCCCTTCGCGGACCAGCGTTTCGAGCGACCGGTTCGTCGCCGCCACGAGGCGCACATCGAGATCAATCGGCTTCGATCCGCCAACGCGCTCGATCGATTTGGTTTCGAGAAAACGCAGCAGCTTCACCTGGATCGCGAGCGAGATCTCGCCGATTTCGTCGAGGAACAGCGTGCCGCCCACCGCGGCCTCGAAGCGGCCGATACGCCGTTCGATCGCCCCGGTGAAAGCGCCGCGTTCGTGACCGAACAGTTCGCTCTCCAACAAGGATTCCGAGAGCGCGGCGCAGTGCACGGCGACAAACGGAGCGCGGGCGCGTGGACTCGCCTGATGGATGGCTTGCGCGATCAGCTCCTTGCCCGTGCCGGATTCACCCTCGATGAGCACGGTGGCACGGGAGGGCGCGACCAGTTTCACCCGATCGAGGACCGAGACCAGATTCGGGGAATTACCAACAATGCCGCTGAAGCTGAATTTTTCATCGAGCCGCTCGTGCAATTGCTGCACCTCGACCTCGAGCGTTTTGGTTTTGAGCGCGCGCTGGATGAGAACTTCGAGGCGCTCGATATTGACCGGCTTGGTCATGAAATCGACTGCGCCGCGTTTCATCGCCTCGACCGCGGATTCGACGTTGCCGTACGCCGTCATCATCAGCACGGCCGGGCGCTGCGGCAGAGCGAGCGCTTTATCGATCACCTTGAGTCCGGATTTGCCGGGCATCCGCAGGTCGGTGAGCACCACATCAAATGACTGGGCGTCGAGCAGATTGAAGGCCTCGTCCGCGCTGGCGGCGACCGAAACATCGTAATTTTCAGCCAGTGCCTGCTGCAGCCCTTCGCGGGTGTGTTTCTCGTCGTCGACGATGAGCACGCTGGGAACCATGGAACGATTCACGCGGCGTCGCTCAGCCCGGTCAAGCTCGCGGCCATGCCGCGACGGCTAATTTAAACGGTCAACGCCGCTACATCAGCCGACCGGTCCCAGGCGGCTGATGGTTTTAAAACCGCCAACGCTCCCGCGGGAACCGGCGGTGATCAATTGCGCGGGGCCGGCTTAGCCTGCGCCGCCGGCGTGGAAACAGGATGATCCAGCAAGCGCTGCACGGCTGTCGCCAGCGAGGTAAGTTTGAAAGTCGGCGGCGGAGTTGAATCCACCAGCGCCAGATATTTTTCGCGGCGGGCCTGGAGTAAGCGTTTCAACTCAGCGGTCTGCGCGGCATCCAGTTTGAGATCCTTGGTGGTTCGTTCCAAGCGATCGGAGAACGACACGATCCAGAAGGCGTTCTCAAAGGGCCGCTGGCGAAGCCGCGCGATCTCCTCTTCGCTCAATGGCGCCAGGGACGCAGCGGTGGCTTTCGACTCATTCTCGGCCCGGCGTTTTTGAAACGCGGCCGCTTTGGTTTCATAGATTTGCTTCTGCTCGCCGTTCAGCAACGCCACCAGCCCCGCATTGAATTCCCGGTCCAGTTCGTCGAGCCGGTGCCGGTAAGCCTCGATCTGGGGTTTTAATTTATCGATATCCTCGCGCAATTTGGCGCGATCGTAGGGCTTGGCGGAGTTTTGCGCGGCCGCGGCGCGCGCCGCATTCTTGTCGGGCACCTGGCCACTGGTGAACTCGCCCAAGAGCGGAGCCGGAGGCGGCGGAATCGGCCTGTGTTGTTCCGACCACAGGCCGCCGGCAAAACCGGCCCCGAAAACAACAATCGTGAGGCAGGCCACGATGAGGCGTTGCTTAATCATAGCGTGGCGACGAGGTCTTCCGCTTCGTCCGCGAGTTGTTGCCATCCCGGCGTGTTGAGATCGCCGTCGGACACGGCGGCGGGGCTGAATAATGCCACAGCGGCCAGACACAGGGCGGCGGTCGCAGCGCTCAAAGCGCAATAACTCAGAAACGTGGGCGCAGCGTCCACTCCGGCCCGCGCGACGCGTACGACGCGATCGGCAAATCCCGGCGAAATTCGCGAGGCGGCGACCCGGTGTAATTGCTCCCAGGCGTATTGTTCAGTTTTCATGGTGCGGTTGATAATGTTCTCGAAGATGTTCGCGAGCGCGGTGGAGACGAGCTTTCACCGCGGCAACGCTGGTGCCAAGGGTCTCGGCGATCTCCGCATGACTGCGACCTTCCTGCACCAAAGCCAGGAGGGCGCGATCCTGCGGCCGGAGCTGGGCGAGGGCGTGCCGCAGTGCGTCGAGCTCCTCGGAATCGACGGCGCCGGTCGGCTCCGGGACGTCTTCATGCTCGGGCGAAAAAGGCAGAAAAATGCGGCGCAGCTTCTGGCGGCGGAGGTGGTCGATGCACGTGTTGCGCGCGAGTCGAAAGAGCCACGATTCAAACTGCTCGGGTGCCTGCAGCCGGTCGAGGGCGCGGACCATTTTGATGAAGACGAGCTGGGCGATGTCCTCGATTGCATCGCTGCGCCCGATGATGGCGTAAACGAAACCAGCCACCCGGCGCTGATAGGCGACGATGAGGTCGCGCTGGGCATCGGGGGCACCGCGCTGAGCGCGGCGTACGAGGTCGACCAGTTGGGTCGGCGAAGTTGGTTCCATGCAGTGGGCATTGCGATCTCCAGCATAGACGCGGGAGCGTATCTGAGGATGCGAGGTTTCGATGAGGCGCCCAACAGATTGAGGCAACATTTCCCGAAAAAATTAATCTGTATGCTCTCATGGTTTCTTTTCCCCGCCTCCAGATTTCAGCTCTCATAACCACGGCCCTACTGCCGTTTTTACTGCCCGGTTGCGCGAGCCCGCCGGCCGATGCAATCGCTGCACCCCCATCAACTCGTGACAGTCCGGTGAACATGACCGGGCACGCTGATTATTTCGCCGGCAAATTGAGCGCCACGGTGACGGTGAATCGCGGGCCGGGGAAGAAGCCGGAAGACCCCAACGCGCCGCCCGACCAGCGCGCCACTCGCACCGGCGGGGGGCGAAGCCGCCGGGACGGGTCCGCGGCGATGGAGCCGCCGACCGGCGAGCGAGACCAAGGTTCAGCGCGAGGACGAACGGTCGCGGGCAGTCCGCTCCCCACCCTGACCCTGCGGCTGAAATTGGAAAACCGGGGCACGCAATCGCTCGCCATGGAAATCATCGAGGTCAGCTCCGAACTGGGAAATTTCGCGGTTCGCCCAGCCAAGCTCGAAATTCCCGCGGGCGAAACGCTCGAACCCGATCCCATGTTTTCCAAGCTCGGGATCACATCCGATCCCATTCTAGTTAAAGTCGTGCTGCGGCTCGCCGGGGCCCGCGAAGATCAAACCATAGCCGTCGAGAGCGTGCGGGCCCCCGCGGTTTCGCCCCTTTCGCGTTAGACTACGCCATCGAGGCGCACGGGGTCCATGCGAGTTGCACCGGAGGCCATTAAAAATGTTTCCCGTCGCCGGGTTCTGTGTGGTTAATGCTCGGCCATGAATCCCCTGCGCAGCCTCGCCTTCGTCCTCAACGCCGAGAAACCCGGCGCATCCGAGCTCGCGGCCGAACTCATCACCGTCGCTCGGGCCGCCGGGGTGAAATGCAAGCGGACCACGCGCTTCCCGATCGCGCGCGGTTGGCTCAAGGGATTCGACGCGTGCTGCGTGATCGGGGGCGACGGCACGCTCCTCGGCGTGGCGCGGGAAGCCGCCCGCGCGCAAGTTCCCGTCATCGGTGTCAACCGCGGCAACCTGGGATTCCTCACCACGTTTTCGGCCGAAGAAGTCAGGGCGCAGTTTCCCGCGCTGCTCCGGGGTGAGTTTCAACTTTCCCTACGGACCCTGCTCGCGTGCTCCACCCGCCCGGGCGCACACGACGTGGCGTTGAACGACGTGCTCGTGAAGGACCAGTTGAACTCGAAACTCGCCCACCTCGGGGTCTTCGCCGATGGCAAATTGGTGACCGAATATGCGTGCGACGGTCTGATTTTTTCCACGCCGACCGGCTCAACGGCGTACAACCTTTCCGCCGGCGGCCCGCTCATTCACCCCGATGCCGAGGTGATCGCCATGACGCCCATCTGCCCGCACACGTTGAGCAACCGCTCGATCATTTTCCGGCACGACGTCCGGTTGCGTATCTACAATCGCGGTCCCGGATCTACTCTGCTCGTGGCGATGGATGGCCAGCGCGACCATGTGAGCGCCACCGGTGCGCCGATTGAAATCTCCATCGCCCCACTGCGGTTGCCCTTGGTGCAACGACTCGACCACGCCCATTTCGCGGTCGTCCGCACAAAATTGCACTGGAGCGGCGGTTTCGTGGAGAAAATTTCTCCCACCAGCCAGTGAGATTTTCCCGGCAAGGAGGCTAAAAGCGCCGGCTCAGCTTAGCGCAAGCCGTGGGGTTTATCCGCCTCCGGCCGCGCCGATAACGACCAGACCCTGCTCGCGGGTCTTCCTCCGCAGCGCGCCCGCGTTTCGCTACTCGGCACACCAAGAGAGTGACTCCCAACCTGCGCATTAAGGCTAACCCACCCTAACTTCTGGGCCAGCGCGGAAAACGAAAAGCCCCGGTGAACCGTCACCGGGGCTCGCTCACTCGGACGTCTTCCAGGCAACGTCACTCCTTCTTCATCTTCTTCGCACTGGCCTTGCTCTCCGCTTTGGCCTTGTCGGCGTCGGCCTTCATCGCGGCCTTTTCCACGGCATCGAGTTTACCGTCTTTGTTCGCATCGTACTTCGCCAGCATCTCGGCGTCGTGTTCGGCTTTTTTTGCTTTGGCCGCGGACTTCGTGTCGGCGACTTCGGCGCGGACCGCGGGAACGGACAGAGCGAGGGCGGAGACAACCAGGATCAGGGAGCGGAGGCAGTGGGATGTATTGTTTTTCATAACACCGCCCAATTTGATTCCTCCATTTCTGAAATCCAGTCCCCGGCGTGTCACGGTGTGTCACCCATTTCTGTCATCAGCGATTTTACACTGGTCTCCGCGTTTCCGATCGCCACGGGCAAGCGCGTGGAATCGGCGCGAGGACCGGCGCGACTCTCGTGGAGGTCAACGACGTGCCGTGAGACCGCCGGCGCGGTCCCCTCAATCCTCAAATGTGGGCCGGGGGCCCTCACCCCGCCTCCATTGATCAAAAACCGTCGCCGCCGACCTACGGTCGCACGACCAGTTGCGTGCGCTGGCTGCGCTGAAAATATTTCTGCGCGAAAGCCGCGAGATCGGCGATGGTCACCGCGTCGATTTTCGCGTCGTAGCTGCGCCACGCGTTGAGCGGCTGGCCTTGGAGCGTGTTGAGTGTCGCCTGTAACGCGCGCGAAGAATTGGTCTGCATCGACTGGCGTTGTCCGGCCTTCAATCGCGCCTGGCAGCGCTTGAGTTCCACGTCCTCCACGCCACCCGCCTGTACCCGTGCGATCTCCGCGTCGATCTCGGTCAGCACCTCGCCTTCCTTCCCCGGCTGCGTCCCGGCGAAGAAATAAAACATCCCGACGTCGAGCCCAAGCACGCGGCCCGAGCGGACAAAGTACGCCAACCCCTTTTCCTCGCGCACGCGCTCGAACAGCCGCGAGGCCATGCCGCTAAACAATTCATCGGCCACTTCGCCCACGTAATAGTCCGGCGCGTGTACCCGCGTGCCGGGAAACGCCTGCAACACGACGGCCTGCTCGCGCGGTTGCTTTTCGACGAAATCGCCGACCGCGGCCGGTAGGGCATAAGACGGGTCTGAGGACAGCACCGCTTTGGGCACCGCCCCACGCGGGATTTTCGCGAGGAAGGCCTTCAGCTTCGGCCCCAGTTTTTTCGCGTCGAAATCGCCCGCCACCGCCAGCACGACGTTGGACGACACGAATAGCTTTCGATACAACGCTTTTAATTTGGCGGGTGTCAGAGCTCTGACGCCCGCTTCGTCCCCGAATGCGTCGACCGCGAGCGGATGAGCGCCGAAGAATTTTTTCCGCGCGAGCTTGCGGGCCAAGGTCACGACGTCGTCAGCGTCCTGCGCCAGACTCGCCAGCTGGGCATCGCGCTCCAGCGCAAACGCCGCCGGCTTGAACGCGGGCCTGAGCACCGCATCGGAAATCACCGCGAGAGCGCGATCCACATCGGGTGGAAGCACCTCGGCCGCGACGCCAAGACTGTTATTGCCCGCCAGCGGATGAAACGATCCGCCAACTTCCTCAATAAATTGCGCGACCTGCGCGGCGGTACGCTTGCCCGCATCCTTGGTCAGCAGGGTCGACAGCAAGGAAGTCGACCCCCGCTCACCCGGCTCCTCGAACAGCACGCCACCATTCACGGCGAGGCGAAAATGCACGTTCGGCAGCCGATGATCCGGCTGGAGCAAGAGGCGCGCACCGTTGGGCAACTTGATCTCCTCGAAATCGACGGTCGCATTCCGGGATTGTTTCGCCGCCACCACCGCGACGCCAGCCGCCGTCGGATTAAGCGAGATCGATGTGAGGCGCGCCGGCATCAGATAGGTGCGCAGCATCCGGCTCAAATCAGCCGGGGTCACGGCCCGCAATTGATCGAAATAGGACCGGCTGTAATCGAGATCACCCACGACCACTTCGGCCGCTCCGAGTCGCGAGGCCTGGCCACTCATGGTTTTGCGGGAGTTGATTTCCCCGACGACGACCTGACGAAGGGCCTTTTTGAGCTGAGCCGCCGTGAAGCCTTTCGTGGCGTGACGCGCCAGATGCCGCTCGATCGCATGAACCGCCGCGACGCGTTTGTCCGCGTCCGCCGTGAAGCTGATACAAAATAGTCCACTGCTGCCCGGATTCCACGCCGACGCATCGACACTGTGGACCAGCCCGGTTTTCTCGCGGATTTCCTGCCAGAGCACGGAGCTGTCTCCGCCGCCCAGAACCGTCGCCAAGAGATCGAGGATCGGAGCGTCTTCGTGCGTGAGACCCGGAATCGGCCACGTCAATGCGCCGCGCGTCAGCTCCACGTCTTCGAAGCGGTGCAGTGATCGCGGCGCCAGTTGCATCGGCTCGTCTGGCACGTACACCGGCGCGATTTTAACGCGTGGCGCCGCCCCGAAGTGGGTCTCGACCGCCGCTCGCGTCGCGGCGAGATCGATGTCACCGACGATGACCACGACCAAGTTATTGGGGACGTAACGCGCGCGGTAGTAATCGAGCAGGTCCTGATGGGTAACGGCGGAAAATACGTCGCGATGCCCGATGATCGGCTGACGGTAAGGATGCTCGCGGAAGGCCGTGGAAAAAAGCGCGTCCCACAGCCGGCTGTCGGGTTCGTCCTTGGTCATGGCGATCTCGCGCAAAATCACGTCCTTTTCCTTCGCCGTCTCATCGGCCGGCAAGGTCGAACGCAGCACCGCGTCAGCCAGAATATCGATGGCCACGTCGGTGTGTTCGCTCGGCAGATCGATATAGTAAACGGTGCGGTCAAACGTCGTGTAGGCATTGATGTAGCCGCCGTGAGCCTGGACCGTCGCGGAGATCTCGCGGCCGGCCCGGCGCGACGTGCCTTTGAAGAGCATGTGCTCGAGATAATGGGAGAGGCCCGCGCCGAGGTGCTCGCCCTCGTGGATACTGCCGGTTTTCACCCAGACCTGCACCGAAGCCAGCGCCGCCGAGCGGTCCGGCTTCAGAATGAGCGTGAGGCCGTTCGGCAAAATCGTGCGCTCCACCGGTTCCTGCCAAAACGGATCGAGCAGGCGGAGATCGGCGGCCAGTGAGACGGAGGGTTTTGGCATGGAACGACAGTGAAAATAAAAAAGCTAACGTGCAACCGACGGGGCCTCAACGGGCGCCCTCGACTACTTTTCCAGCGCCGCGGCGCGACGCTTGGCGGGATGGAACGGCTTCACGAACGCATCATCGAAGCTATAGATATCCGTAAAATCCTCCGGACGATCGCTCTCCGTTTTGGAAAATACACCGTACTCGATGAGGTTGAAAACGATGTCGCCGAAATCGCGGCAGCGACGGACGCCCCAGGCGTTGAGCACGGTCTTGGTGAGCGGGCCGTATTGTTCGAGGGCGTAGGACCGCAGACCTTCCAGCAATTCCGGACCCGAGACATGACGCGAGCGCTCGGCCTTGGCCGTTTCCTTCTTCCGAATCTCCTTCACGGTATGATCGAGACCATGGCGCACGAAGTCGTACGCCTTGCGATCGAAGCGCGGGTCTTCTTTGCAGATGAGTGCAACTTTTTCGGCAAAATCCGGGTCTTGCATGCGGTGGCGCTCAAATAGGCACACCCTTAGACTCCGTGCAATCCTTGGGTCGTATTGGATTATTGCGCCGCAGATTTTCCAAAAAAACCACGAAACAGCCCGGTTTTACGCGGAGGAAATTCACGTAATTATAAATTGTCGCCCAAAAGATTCGCCCTGATCACCTCGACCAAGACGGATTTTCCGGCGGCTTCCGCTCCGACCGGGATCGTCAGCTTCATCGAGTCTGCCTAGATCAAACTCAAAGGCGCCGGGTGAGCATCACTCAAAGCGCACCTCGCCATTCGCGCTGATCCCATCAGGCGCAACCAGCCCACCAGCATCGAGCAGCTCCACCAGGAACTCGCCCACAACGCGGGCGAATTGCGCACTGTTTACCGCTGCATGGACGCGTTTGATCAAATCAGCCTCGTGCGCCGCAGCTTCTATCACGACGACTCCAGCCCCTCCGCGATCAATCCCGGCGAACCCACCCGCCCCCACATGATCTTGAAATCCACCAAAGGCGTGGCGGCGCTCGATCCAAAAATCTTCGCCGAAGACCGCGCTACCGTGCTTGCCGTCGAGGAGAAATTGCGCGCCAAGGGCTACCTGGCGGTCGGGCCCATCGCAGTTTTTTGGGCACCCCGCCGAACCGGCGCGTTTAGGATCACTCGCCCTACCCTTTTTTAAGTCTGCCCTACCGCTCGCCGCCGAGCCGAATCCGTGGGTCAAGCCAAAGCAGCAGCAGGTCGCTGACGAGGGTACCCACCACCGCAAGCAGACTGAGCACCATCAGCATCGAACCCGCGAGATAGACATCTTCAACCAACAGCGCGTCGAGCATCGTCGGGCCGATCATCGGCAGACTCATGACCATGGCCACGATCGCTCCCCCGGAAACCAGCTGAGGGAAAAGTCCGCCCAAACTGGAGACGAACGGGTTCAACGCCAGCCGCACCGGATATTTCAGAAGAAGCTTCAGCGGACGCACGCCTTTGGCGCGAGCCGTGACCACGTATGGCTTGTTCAGTTCATCGAGTAAATTAGCCCGCATGACCCGACTCATCCCGGCCACGCCCCCCACTCCGAGCACTACGACCGGCAGCCAGATGTGTTTCAGCAAGTCGCCGATTTTCGCTCCACTCCACCCGCTAAGGCTCGAAAACTCCGGCGAAAACAATCCATCCAGGCTGACACCGAGCCATCGCTTCGCGAGAAACATCACCACGAGCGCGAGCAGAAACGCGGGCACGGACATGCCCATGAATCCGAGTGTAGTCAGCGCATAGTCGCCCACTGAATATGGGCGAACCGCCGAATAAATTCCCGCGGGCACGGCGATCAACCACACCAGCAGCAGAGTCGAAACCGATACGATCAGCGTGAGCGCGATGCGATCGCCGATCACCTCGTTCACCGATTTTTCATGCTCCATCGACAGCCCAAGATACCCCTGCAACAAGCCCGCGTCCACCGCGTCGAACGTGGTGAACCACGTCAGGCCCAGCCAGTGCGCGTAGCGCCGCGCCATGGATTCATCGAGGTGAAAATTATGGCGAAGATCGGCGGCGAGTTGTTCGTTACTGGGCGCACCATCGAGCTCAAGCCGGGCAACGCGCGTCGTGACGAAATCGCCGGGCGGCAGTTGCACGAGACCGAAGACGATCACCGAAACCACCAGTAGGGTCGGGATCATCAACAGCAGCCGGCGGCCGAGAAACGGATGCCGCAGCGCGATGAGCCCTAGTACGAGCAATCCCGCGCCGACGAAGAGCGTCCGCAAAATCGCGCCTATTCCCGCCCCGGTCATCGCCCCGGCTTCCCCTCTGATCTGAGCGACGCCGGGCGCGGGCGTGATTGCGACAATAGCCCGCTTCGTCTGCTCAAAGATCGCAGCGCCATCGGCGGTTTTTTCCCAAAAATAGGTTTCCATGCCCGTGTTGGCGGGAGTCTGAAAGCCCGAGCCAAAGAGCGCCGTGCGCGGGACGTTGCGAAATCCATTTTTAACTACGACCAATTGGGGTGGCGGCGTGGCGACACTGATCGTCCAGAGATTATCCGCGGCCAGATTCAACACCTCGTCGAAACGCGACCGGCGCTCCGCCTCGGTTAATAACTTTGTCGTCTCCTCGAATAATTCCATGGCGCGGCGTAACGGATGCCCGAGCGGTGGCGCCATGGCGGCGGGGCGTTGGGCCGCGGGGTCACCATAAAGTCCGCCGTATTGATTCCAGATACCGAAGCGCGGCGCGAAAAACGATTCGCTGTAGGTCGGCAGAAAATTGCGCGGCTCGGCCAGCGGATAGAATTCGCTCTCGCCCGTCCACACCGTGAAGTCGTGCTCGAAGGTGAGTTTTTCCTGGTCGAACAGCCGGCGCGCCCGCTGCCGCGGATTGACGCGCACGCCCACCGCCGCCCAGTCGTCCACGATAAACTGGGCCGGTCCCGCGATGGTGTAGTCGGATAAATTCAACGCGAAACTCATCCGCTCCCCGCCGGGAAACGTCCGAAATCCTTCGCCGTCGCGGTGCGTCAGCCCGAGTTCGTCGAGCAGGCGGTTGGCCTCCGCCGGATCATACGCGGTGAACGCATGAGACAGCCGCTCGCTGTGAAACGGCGAATCCGGTCCGGGCTCAATCTGCGCGGGCTCCGCCTGCCCGTTGAATTCCGCGTCGATGATATCGCGCCGGTTAATCGCGAGCGAAAGCGCCTGCCGGAAACGGCGCTCGTTCAGCAGATCGTGTTTCAACTTCGTCTCGGGCTGCGCCGGATCGACCCGCCGGTTCAAATTCGGAAACACCGTGAAAAGGGAACGCGCCGACGGTTTCCAGTGATAAACCTCGTAGCCGTTGCGCGCCGCGCTGCCGACCAACAGCGTGTGATCCTCGTAGCGGATATTGCGCTCCTGCATCGACGGCTCGCCGTTGGCGGCGGACACCGCGATCAGGTTATTGGTTTTGATGTCGACCACGACGCGATCGAGGTACGGCAGCTGGTTGCCCTGCGGATCGACGGCAAAGTAGTAGGGATTCCGCACCAAAATCTGCGGCGTCGTCGGCGCGGAGGTGTGATAGACCCACGGCCACAACCGCGGAAACTCAGGATTGAAGTAGTGCTTCATCCGTTTGTAGACCGCGACCGGACTCGAGAGCTTGAGTGCCGCCATCGTGCGCTGGATCAACGCCTGATCGCCCAGCTCCGGGTGGTACTGGCGCAGGTAGTGCGCCGGGACGATGTGGTCCGTGAAGTCCTCCCAGTTCATCCCGACCGACGCCAACCGCTCGATAAAAAGCGGATTCGGCTGGAGAAACGTGAAACGCACGCGGAGGTCATCGACTTTTTCCACTACGCCGAGGCTCGGACCGGCGCGGAGAAATTTCGGCTGGGCCTTGAAATATTTCACCTCGTGCTCGTACCAGTAAACGAGGTCCTCGCTCGTGAACGGATGTCCGTCCGACCAACGCACCCCGCGGCGCAACGTGAAAGTGAACACCCGTTGGTCGGGAGAAATCTCCCACGATTTCGCCAGGTGCGGCACGATAGGATAACCCTGCGGCGACCAGCGCACCAGATTTGGCGCCGAGAGCCGCCACGCGATGGTGCTCACGTCGTTGCTCGAGTTCGCGAGACGATACCACGTGCCGCCGTAGTTACCGTTGCCCTCGGGCCCGGCCATGACGATGGGCTCCGGCCCGGTGCGCTCCGCCACCGGCGGCAACCGCCCCTCACTCACGAGCGCCGCGAGTACCGGCGCCTCGCCCTTTGGCCACCACGCCGACCGTGCGCCCTCCGCATAATCCACGGTCTGCACCACGACCGGCGCGTGATCGCGGTCGATCCGCGCCGCACTCAACCGGGCCTTTTCGATCACGGCGAGTTCCGCCGGCGGCGGCGGTGCTGGCGGGGTCTTCACATCCGGCCGCAGCCAACGGCCGCACCAGTAGAGTAAAAGGGTGAACGCCAATGCCGCGGCGGCGAAACCGGCAAGAGGGGCAAGAAGGCGCTTGGTCACAATAAAACCCCCGCAAGAAATTATTCGGGCCCCGCGAACGCAACGCTGTTCCCGCCTCAACCCGGCCAAAATTCACCGCCCCGCACCGCCCGCCATCCGCCGGAAACCCCCGTTCCAACACGTCACCTATTAAGTGACGTTCCCTCTGGAAATCGGCGCGGCCAAGGTGGGCGTGGACCCGCGGGGAAATAGGCCGCTAAGGCCTCGCACGCTTGCCATCCGGGAGCGCGCGTGGAAAGAAAACGCATGCCCCGCTCCCTCTCGCGTCGCGACGCCCTTCGCTCCTTCGCCGGTGCCGCCGCGCTGGCCACGATCACCCGCTCCAGCCCCGCCGCCGAAACTCCGTCTGCCCCCGCCAAATCTCCTGTCGCGCCCATGGCCTCATCCCCGATCCGCCACTCCGTCTGTAAATGGTGTTTCCCCAAAATCTCCCTCGATGATCTCGCCCGACCGGCCAAGGACATGGGCCTATCCTCCATCGAGCTCCTCGATCCAGAGCATTTTGCGACGCTCAAAAAATACGATCTCACCTGCGCACTCGTAAATTTTCCCACCGGCAAGACTCCGCAAGGCGTCACCGTCGGCGGCATTTCAAAGGCGTTCAACCGTCTCGAGCACCACGACACGCTCGTCGAGATCTACGAAAAACGCATCGCCGAAACCGCGGATGCCGGTTTCGAAACGCTCATCTGCTTTTCGGGGAATCGTGAGAAAATGGACGACCAGCAGGGTCTCGAAAATTGCGCCGTGGGGCTCAAGCGCATCATCGCGTCCGCCGAGAAACGGGGCGTCACCCTCGTGATGGAGCTCCTCAACTCGAAGGTGAACCACAAGGACTACATGTGCGATCACACCGCGTGGGGCGTCGAACTCGTGAAGCGCGTGGGCTCCGAGCGATTCAAGCTGCTCTATGATATTTACCACATGCAGATCATGGATGGTGACGTCATTCGCACCATTCAGGACAACCACCGCTATTTCGGCCACTACCACACCGCCGGCAATCCCGGTCGCCACGAATTCGAGCCCGGCGATCCACAAGAGCTCAACTATCCGGCCATCATGCGCGCGATTTCCGCCACCGGGTTCAAAGGTTTCGTCGCGCAGGAATTCACGCCGGTCCGCGATCCGCTGACTTCGCTCCGCGCCGCGATCAAACTCTGCACGGTGTGAGTAAGCGTCCAGCCGGGCCAGCATCGAGCGGCTGGCGGCAGCGTCTGCGCCAATCCGCGGCGCTCGACTTCACGCCGCTGCGCGCCTCGCGCGACTATCGGCTGCTCTTCATCGCGCAGTTCATTTCCGCTTTCGGCTACGCCATCAGCTACGTCGTACTGCCGTGGCAGGTTTACCAACTCACGCACTCGACCTTGCTCGTTGGTTTGCTCGGTGTCACCGAATTCGTGCCGATGATCGTGCTCGCGTTTGTCGGGGGCGCGCTGGCCGACGCGGTGGATCGACGTCATCTTATTCTCTGGGCCGAAGCCGGACTCGCGCTGAGCTGCACCGCGCTGGTCGCGAACGCGCTGCTGCCCGTGCCGCACGTGTGGGTGCTATTTTTCGGTGCGGGTTTGACCGCCGCGGCCAACGCCCTGCACCGCCCTGCGCTCGAGTCACTCACGCCGCAGCTCGTGGCACCTGCGCACATGCCCGCGGTGGCGGCGCTTACCACCTTTCGCTTCAGCTTTAACTTCATCGTTGGCCCTGCGCTGGCCGGCCTGATCGCAAACCGCTTCGGCGCCGCCACGGCCTATGGCATCGATCTAGCCACCTACGGGATTTCGATCGCGATCCTGTTGCTGATGCGTTCGGTGGCGGTGCCGGCCGGGGCGCCGCGTCCGAGCCTGCGCGGCGTCGCCGAAGGCCTGCGCTATGCCCGCAGCCGATCCGAACTGATGGGAACGTATCTGATCGATATCATCGCGATGTTTTTTGGCATGCCCATCGCGCTCTTTCCGGCGATTGCCGAAAGTTTCGGCGGCGCCTCCGTCGGACTTTTCTATGCGACGCTCGCCGTCGGGCCACTCGTAGTGACACTCACCTCCGGCTGGACCAATCGCGTCCGCCGCCATGGCTTGGGCGTGACGTGGGCCGTCGTCGTGTGGGGTATCGCCATCGTTGGTTTCGGTCTCGCAACCAACCTCTGGATCGCCCTCACGTTTCTCGTGATCGCGGGTGGAGCCGACTGCGTGAGCGGGCTTTTTCGCATGACGATTTGGAATCAAACCATCCCCGACCGGCTACGCGGACGGCTCGCCGGCATCGAGATGGTGAGCTACCTGAGCGGCCCCTACCTCGGCAACGCCGAGGCCGGTCTCGTGGCGAGTGCCTTCGGGCTGCGAGCGTCGGTGGTCTCGGGCGGAGTCCTGTGCGTCATCGGCGCAGGCGTGTTGGCGCTGCTGTTACCCGGATTTATCCGCTACGACTCGGTCCAGGGTCAGGCGCGAAAAAAGGCCGAGGAAATCGAACCCGTCCAGTGAACCCTAAAACACCGCGGAACGTGTCAGCAGCTCGTCGGGCAGTGGTCGGAGAACTGTCATCAAACGCGGCGACGGGGATGAATGGCGTCCAACCGACACCCTCCGCCCTGCGGGGTCTGCCGTTGCGAGACGCCGCAGTTGCGCCGTGAAACGGTCCCCCGTTGCACGCGGCTCAATCAGAGCTCGACTTACATCGCCGCGAGCAAACGCCGCAGCGTCTCGTCGACGAGCTTGGGGTTGGCTTTGCCTTTGGCGGCTTTCATCACGGGACCTTTGAACGCGTTGATCGCGCTATCTTTGCCGGCTTTGAACTCGGCGAGGGCTTTTGCGTTTACCGCGATGGACTCGCGGCACCAGGTCTCGAGTTCGCCAGCGTCGGTGGGCGCGGCCGCGAGGCCGCGACGGGCGATGATCGCCGCGGGCATTTCGCCGGTGGTAAACATTTCGGCGAAAACTTCCTTCGCGGCGGCGTTGAGCAGCGTGCCGCCGTCGATGAGTTGCACGAGTGCGGCGAGATGCGCGGGCGAGACTTTCGAGGCGGAAAGCGGGAGTTTCGCCGCGCCGAGTTCACGGAGGAGGTCGTTAGCGATCCAGTTTCCAACGGCTTGAGCTTTGCCGGGACCGGCGAGTTGGGCGGCGCCTTCGAAGTAATCGCTCAGCTCACGATCGGGGATCAGGACGGACGTGATCGTGTAGGGAATCTGGTAGTCGGCGAGGAACCGGCGCTGCTTCACGAAGGGCAGCTCGGGGCATTCGGCGCGGAGCTGCTGTTTCCACGCGTCGTCGACGCGGACGGGCATGAGATCGGGGTCGGGAAAATAGCGGTAGTCGTGCGCCATTTCCTTGGAGCGAAGCGATTGAGAAACGCCCGCCTCGCCGTCGTAGTCGCGCGTTTCCTGAATGAGTTTTCCGCCAGCGGCGACGACCGCGAGCTGGCGCTTAATTTCATGCGCGATGCCGTCGCGGACAAACGAGATGGAGTTGAGATTTTTTAGCTCAACCTTTGTCCCGAGTTTCGTTTCGCCGACGGGGCGGATGGAGATGTTGGCGTCGCAGCGCAGCTGGCCTTTCTCCATATCGCAGTCGGAGATGCCGCCGTAGATCATCGTGTTCCGGATCGACGTGAGATAAGCAAACGCTTCGTCAGCGGTGTGCATCGCGGGCTCGGAGACGATCTCCATCAACGGCGTGCCGGCGCGATTGTAATCGACCAGCGAATCGGTGGCGTGGTGGTTGAGTTTGCCGACGTCTTCCTCGAGGTGAATGCGGGTGAGCGGAATTGTTTTGTGCTCGCCCATGACGTTGCGCGCGGCGCCGGGCAGCTCGATCTCGACCGAACCGTTGAGGCACATCGGCTGGTCGTATTGGGAGATCTGGTAGTTTTTCGGCGAGTCAGGATAGAAGTACTGTTTGCGGTCCCACTTGCAGACGGGCGCGATGTCACAGCCGAGGAGCAGGCCGGCTTTGATGATGGCGTCGAGGGCGGCCTTATTCATCACGGGCAGCGTGCCCGGCAGCGCGAGAACGACGGGATCCGTGAGCGTGTTCGGTGCGTGGCCGTAGCCGGCCGCGACGCGGGTGAAGACCTTTGAGTGAGTCTTGATCTGGACGTGGACTTCCAGGCCGATGACGGCTTCGTAGTTCATTTTTCGGAGGGGTGGCCCACGGAACACACGGAATACACGGAATTCAGATTTCTTGTTTCCGTGTAATCCGTGTGTTCCGTGGGCAAAAATTCAGAGGCTCGGGAATTTCGACGGCCAGTCGTGCGCCTGTTCGTAGGCTTGAGCGGTGGCTAGGAGCTCCGCTTCGCGGAACGGTTGGCCGATGAGCTGAAGACCGATGGGCAACCCGCCCGACGTGAAACCACACGGCATACTCATCGCCGGGAGGCCGGCTAGATTCACCCCGATCGTATAAATATCGCAGAGGTACATCGTCAGCGGGTCGGCCGATTTTTCCCCGAGCTTGAAGGCGGGGATCGGCGACGTCGGCGTGATCAAGGCGTCGACTTCGCGATAAGCATTAAGGAAATCCTGGCGGATCAACGTGCGGACTTTTTGCGCGCGGAGATAATACGCGTCGTAGTA